>CADCQE010000042.1 GCA_902803505.1 uncultured Lachnospiraceae bacterium
CTCCCGGAGCACTCTCCATTTGCTTCTATTATATTACAAAATTGTTACCTCGTCATTAATAAAATGTTGTGATGCAGGGGGGGACGGTTCTTTTCGCGACATAAAATGATGCAGTGGGGACGGTTCTTTTTGCGACATGAAATGTCGCAAAAAGAACCGTCCCCACTGCATCATTTTATGTCGCGAAAAGAACCGTCCCCACCGCATCATTTTATGTCGCGAAAAGAACCGTCCCCCCTGCATCACAACATTTTATTAATGACGAGGTAACAATTTTGTAATATAATAGAAGCAAATGGAGAGTGCTCCGGGAGGAGCTGCTTTCCGCTTCACATGTGGAAAGGGAACAGAAGAGATGGCAAAGCTTTATTTTCGATATGGTGCGATGGGAAGCTCGAAGACAGCAAATGCATTAATGGTGCGCTTCAACTATATTGAGCGGGGCCAGAGCGTCATTCTCATAAAACCCAGGACGGATACGCGGGACGGTGCGCGGGCCATCCGCTCCCGCATCGGCCTCGAGGCGGAGGGGATGTTCATCGATGAATTTCTTGCCATGATCGAAAAGCAGTGGACGGTCGGCACTAAACCGGACACTGCCTGCGTCATCGCGGACGAGTCGCAGTTCCTGACCGAGGAGCAGGTGGACCGCCTGTCGGATGTAGTAGACAAATACGGGGTCCCTGTTATCTGCTACGGGCTGCGCACAGATTTTCAGAGCAAGCTCTTTCCGGGCTCCAGGCGGCTCTTCGAGCTCGCGGACGTCATTGAAGAGATCCCGACTGTCTGCTGGTGCGGGCACAGGGCGCATTTCAATGCGCGCGTCTTGGGCGGAAAGCTGGTGACCGAGGGTGAGCAGGTCTTCCTCGGCGGCAACGAATCCTATGTTCCCTTGTGCAGGAAACACTTCAAGGCTAAGGACCTTGGACCTTCAAAGAAGGAGGCATGAGACATGAAAAAACGCTTTCAGAAACCGGTCATCCGCATTCTGGTCTCGGCGCTTGCAGCGAATGTCTTCCTTATGGGAAGTTCCGCGGCATGCTTCGCCCATGAGGAGACGGACTACGAAGAATTCCTCGAAGGCTCCGGCGATTGGTTCGAGGAAGAGTACAGCGAAGAAGGAGGAGAGGTCTCAGGGGAAAATGAGGACGTCATCTTCTTCGAGGAAGAAATTCCCTATGATGAGGCAAATGCCCTCACCTGGGAGGAGGGCGGCCTTCGGGCCAAGGCAGTCCCGGAATATTCCTGGATTCTCCCCTCCGGCACGATCATGCGCGTCACTCCCGTGACAGAGGCATCCCAGACCTACAGCTATGCCGGCTGCCTCTCTCTTCTGAATGCGCAGAAATCGGAGGACTCCGAAGACTACACTGCGGACAACACAGAGCTCTTCGACCTTCAGTTCCTGAAGCATCGGGAAGACGAGGAAGGGAACTGGGTCGTCCGCGGTGAGGACGAAGAACCCAGCCCGCTGGATTTTGCCGCAGACGGGGTCGTCTACCGGATGGAGGAAGTGAAGCCGGAGGGCGGTATGGATCTGACGGTCACCTTCCTGGAAATGGATCCGATGACCGAGCTGTCCTTCCATACGGACAAGGGCGGCATCTGTGCGATGAAAGACAGTGACGACAGCTCGGTAGTCCTTCTGGACCGCTATGAGATTCCGGAAAATGTTCAGGAGGAGGTCCCGGAGGAATCCTCGCCGGAATCCGAGAGCATCCCCGAAGACGTCATACTGTTCAGCGAAGAGACCTTAGACGAGAACCTGAATTCAGAGGATGAACTCTCTGAGACTACCGATTCAGAAGAGATGTCCTCCGAAAATGCCAATTCAGAAGACGAGGCCTCTGACAATGCCGATTCAGAAGAGACCTTCTCCGGGAATACCGATTCAGAAGAGATGGCCTCCGAAGACCCGGAGAGCCGGGATTCAGAAGCGCTCTCTTCCGAAGAATCCGCAGAGCCCGGTGTAGATGCCGCTCCGGAAAGCTTCCTGGTCGTGACATCTGAAGAGACGACGATCCCGGATCCTTCCGCCGAATCGGTACAGGAGCCCACTCCTGAGCCCACTGAAGAACCCACACCTCAGCCGACGGAGGAACCGACTCCAGAGCCAACGGAAGAACCTACGCCAAAGCCGACGGAAGCGCCGACTCCAGAGCCAACGGAGGAACCTACACCCGAGCCGACAGAAGCGCCGACTCCTGAGCCAACGGAAGAACCTACACCTGAGCCGACGAAAGTGCTGACTCCCGAGCCAACAGAAGAGCCCACAAAGGCCCCTGCACCCGAATCTGTTGAAGCGCCTGCACCGGTGCTGACTGAGGAGCCGACTCCCGGACCTACCCTTCCCGCTGCTGCGGAGGTCGTGCCCGTGACAGAAGAAGAGCTTCTGGAGTGGGTAGATTCCGTACCGGACGGCCAGGGGACCATAGAGCCGCTTCCGACATCCGAGCCCGCTCAGGAGGCAGAGCCCTCTCCGACTGAAGAGCCCGCCCAAAGCGAAGAAGCTCCTGCTCCCACCCCAGAATCCGCCAAAGAGCAGACTGCAGCGGCCCCGCTCCAGACGGTCACCCCCACCCCTGCTCCCGCTCAGGAAGCAGTCATGGACGGCTCGGCAGAGATCTATGTCAACCTGAACCTGGTCGGGCGCAGCATTGAAGAGGACGACGAGTTCACCTTCTCCCTGATCGCCGACAGCAGCACAGACACCGGCGGGAGCTCTGTGGCGACCCCCATGCCTGTAAGCAGCTATGTCACTGCCAAGAATGCAGACGCGCTGAGCTTCGGGTCGATCCATTTTACAAAACCGGGAACCTATAACTACCTTGTCATGGAAAATGTTCCGAGCGGAGCTGCTTTCAACAACGAGGGCAAATACGAGAAAGACGGCGTGGTCTATGACTCCACGCAGCACAAGGTGCAGATCCGCGTAGAGGAAGCAGGGGACAACAAGCTCTCCGCCCAGGTTTACTATGACGACGTGGAGACCGGCACACTGACCTTCACGAATATGTATACGCCGAATACTCCGACGATCGCCGCAAGAGAGATCACTCCTACTGCGGAACTGACCTCGACGCCGGCGCAGACGGAGGCCAGGACTTCCCTGGTGTCCGGCAGAAGCATGACCGTGTACATCACCCTTCTGGCCATCGGGGCCATCGCACTCGTCGCCCTGCTGGTTCTGCTGAAGCTGAAAAATTAAAGTGCAAACAACAAGGGAGCGGAAAACCGCTCCCTTATTTTTTATCCTTTACAGACTCACAGCGCCGAACTCACTCAGATGCATCTTCTACTCTTCCTTCCTGTGGTGGAGCACGATCGCTTCGTTTGGCCGCAGCTCGATCTCCATGATCCCTCCTGTCACATCAAAGGCCTTGCCCGGCTCACAGGACCACCCGTCCTGCCAGGTCGTAAGCAGCATCTCCATCCGGGTGCGGCTCGTTCTGGGCACCCCGGTCAGCCACACAGGTACATCTACCTTGATCGACTCCCCGGCAGAATTCACAGCAATGACAAATTGCTCCTCATCCGTAAAGCGCCCGTACACGACCTTCTGAGGCCCGCTGCCCAGATCCAGAATGGAGCCTTCCGCAAAGGCGCTATAGCGCTTGTGAACGGCAATTGCTTTCTTATAGAACAGAAGAAGGTCCTGGTCTTCTCTGCCCCAGGGATAGGTGCGGCGGTTATCCGGATCCGTGAAGCCCACAAGGCCCGCCTCATCTCCGTAATAAACCGTAGGCGCTCCGACAAAGGTCATCTGGATGATCACGGCCTCCCGGAGCACGGCAGTGCTGACGTCCTTGGCGGCCGCCTCCGGGCCCAGATCCGACACGCGCCCCACATAGTGATTCGTGCGCGTAAGGAAGCGCGAGTGATCGTGGTTGTCGAGCTCATTCATCGCGCACTGGGCAGAAGGAGCCATAAAGCTCGCAAGATGGTAGCGCATCGCCTCCCGGAAGGAATCGCCATTTCCAAGGAGATCCTCACGGAACACATCCGAATGCTTCTCCATGCCGGTGAGGAACCAGGACACGGGCTCCATAAAAGCGTCGTAATTCATGACCGTATCCCATTCATCGCCCTTCAGCCAGTCATAGGTCTCACCGTAGTGCTCCGCAAGGATGATCGCATCCGGGTTCACTTCTTTGACGGCCTTGCGGAAGAGCTTCCAGAAATAGTGGTTGTAGGAGGGACTGTGCCCGAGATCCGCCGCCACATCAAGCCGCCATCCGTCGACGCTGTAGGGAGGCGAGATCCACTTCCTGCCGATATTCAGGATGTACTCCACGAGCTTCTCGCTCTCTTCGTAATTGAGCTTCGGCAGGGTATTATGATCCCACCACCCGTCATAGAACTCATTGTAAGGCCACGCGTGCTCGTTATTGAATTTAAAAAAGCTGCGGTAGGGACTGTCTGCATCCACAAAGGCCCCGTTCTCATAATTCCCCCTGGCCTCGTAAATGCGCTCCCGATCCATCCATTTGTTGAAGGAACCGCAGTGATTGAAGACCCCGTCCAGAATGATCTTCATTCCCAGGCTGTGAATCTTCTGGCAGAGCATCGCAAAATATTCGTCAGAGGCCTTCAGGTTCGCCGGATCCGTGACGCGCGTAATATAACATCTCGCATTCTGGTTGTTGAGGTCGTCGTGCGCGAGAAGCCAGCCGCCATCCTTCACAATCTTTGAGAGATGCGGGTCGATGTGGTCATAATCCTGGATGTCGTACTTGTGGTTGGAGGGTGACACAAAGATCGGGTTCAGATAGATGACATCCACCCCCAGCTCCTTCAGGTAATCCAGCTTTTGTTCGATCCCCTTGAGATCCCCTCCGTAGAAGTTGCGGACATCCATATTATCCGGACAGCGGTACCAGTCCGCCACCTGGCAGCTGTGTGCCCCCAGATACGCGTACTCGTCGGTCAGGACGTCATTGGAGGGATCCCCATTGCAGAAGCGGTCCGGGAAGATCTGGTAAAACACTGCCCCCCGGGCCCACGAAGGAGTCGCAAAGCCCGGGACGATCCGGAATGCGTATCGCTCCGACAGATCCCTCGTGATTCCAAGCTTGTTAAAATAGCAGGTAAACGGCCCCACTTGCAGTTCATAATAGTAGTAAATCGTCTCCTCTTCGACAGGGACCGTGAACTCATAGTAGTCAAAGCTGCCTTTCGTCAGGGCAAGGGTCATGGGCTCGCGGATTGCTCCGCTGATGAAGAACACCTCATCCACATTGTTCCGGTAGGTTCGGATGCGGACCGTTACCCGGTCCCCGGCCTTCGCTTCAAAGGGTGTCCGGTAGAAGCGGGTCTCGTCACTGAATACGGCCTTGGACCGGAATACCGGCCTCATCTTCGACACATAATTCAGGACTGACTGCTTCCCCTGCCTGTTGCTCTCCCCCATATTCCGGTTTCCCCCTCATCTCTTCATTCGTATGAAAAAGTGCTTCGAATTCCTCCCTCGTGATCTTCTCCTTCTCCAGAAGAAGCGCGGCGCAGGTCTTCAGCACAGAAAGATTCTCCTCAATGAGGCGTCTGGCCTCACTGTAGCATTTCTCTATGATCTCGCGGATCTCATTGTCAATTTCATCAGCCGTGCGCTCGGAATAGCTCCGCGTCTTCTCAAAATCCCGGCCGATAAAGACTTCATCATCGGACCCGTAGGAGACAGGGCCAAGCTTCGCTGAGAATCCGTATTGCATGACCATCGCTTTTGCTATGGAAGTGGCGCGCTTCAGGTCCTGGGAGGCTCCGGTAGTCACGTCGTCGAAGACCAGCTCCTCCGCGACGCGCCCGCCCAGGGAGACAATGATATCCTGAAGCATCTTCCCCCTCGTATTAAAGATCTCATCCCTCTCAGGCAGGGGCATCGTATAGCCGGCTGCCCCCACGCCCGTCGGAATAATCGAGACGGAATACACCGGGCCCACGTCCGGAAGGACGTGGAACAGGATCGCATGTCCCGCTTCGTGATATGCGGTGATGGTCTTATCCTTATCCGAGATCACTTTGCTGCGCTTCTCCGCCCCGATGCCGACTTTGACAAATGCCGTCTTGATGTCCTCCTGACGTATGTAGCCGCGGTTCATCTTGGCTGCGCCGATGGCAGCCTCATTGAGGAGGTTCTCCAGGTCTGCACCGGAGAAACCCGCTGTCGTCCGGGCAATCTGCTCCAAGTCCACGTCGTCGCCCAGAGGCTTCCCCGCAGAGTGGACGCGCAGGATCTGCTCGCGCCCTTTCACATCCGGCATGCCGACCGCTACTTTGCGGTCGAAGCGCCCCGGCCTCAGAATCGCCGGATCCAGGATATCCACGCGGTTCGTAGCGGCCATCACGATGATGCCCTCATTGACACCAAAGCCGTCCATCTCCACAAGGAGCTGGTTCAGAGTCTGCTCTCTCTCATCGTGGCCGCCGCCAAGCCCCGCGCCTCTCCGGCGCGCGACGGCGTCGATCTCGTCGATGAACACGATGCAGGGGTGGTTCTTCTTGGCGTCCTCAAAGAGGTCGCGCACACGGCTCGCACCCACGCCCACGAACATCTCCACGAAGTCCGAACCGGAGATGGAGAAGAAGGGCACACCCGCCTCGCCGGCCACCGCTTTCGCAATAAGGGTCTTGCCGGTTCCGGGAGGTCCCACCAGAATGACGCCTTTGGGAATCCTCGCCCCCAGCTCCGTATATTTCGCAGGATTCTTCAGGAAATCCACAATCTCCTCCAGGTCCTGCTTCTCCTCGACCAGGCCCGCCACGTCCTTAAAGGTAATCTTGTTGTCCTTATCCGAGTACATCTGCGCGCGGCTCTTCCCGAAATTCATCATCTGGGAACCGGCGCCTCCGCCCATCGAGCGGTTCATAAAGAACATCACCGCGAACATCAGGACCGCCATGATAAGGATGGGAAAGATCGTGGTCATGAACAGGGAATCCTGCGGGACGTTCTCCACACGAACGGGTAGGGAGGAATAGTTCTCGGCCAGCATCACGCGGATCCTGGCCACATCTGTATCATAAAAGGACAGGGTCTGCCCTGTCGAAAGCGTGGCGGAAATCTCACCTGTGGGGACCTGGGAGTTCTGCCTGATTGTTACGGAAGCGACATTTCCTGCTTTCAGGTCATTCAAAAAAACGCTGTAGCCGTAATTCGATGCCGCGCCTCCCCGCCCGGCAATCAGGTAATAAACCAATACGAATGCCGCTATCGCCGCCACGTACAGGAATATGCTTCTTGTCTGTCTGTTCTGCAATTCTTTTTTCTCTCCGTTCTTCCTTTAGGAATCCACTACGGCAATGTAGGGGAGGTTCCTGTAATACTGTTGATAATCCATACCGCAGCCCAGAACGAAGCGATCCTCAATGACGAATCCCGTGTAGTTCACTTCGACTTCCCTCTCCCTGCGGTCCGGTTTGTCAAGTAGTGTACACAGCTTGATTGAAGAGGGTTTTCTATCCTTCAGGATCCCCAGGAGATAGTAGAGGGTCCTGCCGGAATCAATGATATCCTCGACGATGAGCACATCCTTCCCGGCGAGAGGCTCGTCGAGGTCCTTCTCGATCTTCACAATGCCGCTGGACTTCATCTCATTGCCATAGCTCGATACGGACATAAAGTCCAGCGAGACCGGGATGTCTTCACTGATCTGCTTCGACAGAAGAGTCATAAAGTAGACGCCGCCCTTCAGGATACAGATCATATGAATGGATTTTCCCTTATAATCTCTGCTGATCTCCTCCGCAAGCTCCTTGATGCGCCGCTCCACCTCTTCCTTGCTGATCATCACACTGAACTTATCCCTAATGTCGTCCATTGCTTCCGCTCCTTTGCTTGATCGCGGGAGCTTGTCCTCACAAAGCCCGTATCCCGCCTGCGGCGACAATCTCCCCTGGGTATGTGGCATCACTCCTGCAGCAGCTCCGCTGTGATCGTGAGCGCCTGTCTCGTGTCGGATGTAATGCGGCACCGGCCGCTGAGGCGCATCCCCACAACCCACAGGATCTCACTCCCGTCAGCGATCACGATGACCTGGTCCCTGAGTGCTCTGGGCACCTTTTCATCCGTAAAATAATCCGAGAGGCTTTTTCTTCCCCCATCCTTCCGAAGGAACAGAAAGTCCCCTTTTCTGCGGTTTCTCACAACAAGAGTATTTTTTATTGTACCATAATCCATCGTCTCCGTATACCGTTTTTCGGGATACAGTACAGGCGTGCCCTCTTCGAGTTCCGCAAAAAAGCGCATTTTTTGGAAAATGCAGCACCCGCCCACGGGCAGCGGAACCTCCCTTGGCGCTTCTTCCCCGGGGGAATCTGCGGACTGCCTCCGCATCAGGCGCACGCCCCCGTAATCCCTGAGGGCTGCCATATTGCAAGGCAGGATCAGCTTCTTTCCGCTCTCTTTCTCAAAGAGCTCCCGCAGCAGGTGAAGGTGCGCACTCCCCACATCCTTCATTCCCGGCAGTGCGCGCTGCAGGGCGAGAAGCAGGATCTCCTGCTGCATCGCGGGCAGCTCGCAGCGGATGAGCTCCTCTCTTATGAAAAGCGCCTCTTCCTTGTCGGAGATGCGCTCCGCCTGCAGATATTTCCCTGCGCGTTTCCCGGCTTCCGCCTCCACAAAATCGATCAGCTCCCCGGCGATGCGGGCGGTCCGGGCAATGTGCAGGGCCGCACCTTCATTGACCTCTTCTTCGAGCAGCGGGAGGATCCGGTGCCTTATGCGGTTCCTTGCGGCCTCGTCCCCGGCATTGCTGCTGTCTTCTCTCCAGCGGATTCCTCTGGCGAGCAGGCTCTCCTCAATCCTTGCGCGGGGGACGTCAAGCAGGGGCCGGACCAGAAGGACCCGCTCCGCAAGCGGCGTCACATCTCTCATCGGAGACAGCCCGCGCACGCCGCTTCCCCTGGCCAGGCGGAAGAGGACGCTCTCCGCCAGGTCGTTTTGGTGATGGGCCAAGGCGACTGCAATTCCTTCTTCCGCGCCGGAGGACTCGCAGAGCCACTTCTCCGCTTCCTCAAGAAAGCACTCGCGGCGGGCTTCGCGGCCCGCCTCCTCATAAGAAAGTCCTTTTGCCTTAGCCTCAAGAGGAATGTCCCGGTATTTTATTGTGAGAGGGACCCCTTGCTCCCTGCACAGTGCCCGGACATACTCTGCGTCTTCATCCGCTTCCTGTCCGCGAATCCGGTGGTGGACGTGCAGCGCTCTGAGGGCGAAACCCATCTTCCCGGACAGCTCCTTCAGGAACAAAAAGAGAAAAACCGAGTCCGCTCCGCCGGACAGGCCGCATATTACGCGGCTCCGCCCACTGAGCATCCCGGTTTCCCTCACTTTGGTCTCAATCTGTTCTTCTAACTGTTTCATTCTTATTCCTGTGCCTTGAACACGACTTCGCCGCTCTCCACAAGGCCAAGCCGGTCCTTTGCCGCCTGCTTCACATACTCGTCCGACTGCATATATTCACGGAGGGATTCAATGCTCTGGGTCCGTGCCGTCTCGTCGGCAATCTCCTGCTCGAGGGCTTCGCGGCGCAGATCCGCTTCGTGAATCTGGCCCTTCAGGCGGAATCCTTCATAGAGAAGCGCTGCGCACAGCAGGCACACAACCAGCGCTATGGCGATCATAGCGATGGTGTTATCCCTCTTCGCATGGGATTTCCTGCCTTTTTTTCTGCGCTGCTTTTTACTGCTCATGCATTCTTCCTTTACATCCCGACACTTGCGGCCTGCCGGCTGAGCCTCCATTGTAAGCACACCTATCCTGTTTCATTTCCAATGTCACAAGTATTTGTACATCTGGGAGGCATTTTCCTTCTTGGTCGTATCGATGATCTCTGTCACTTCCACTCTCACACTTTTCTCTCCAAAGCGGATCTCGATCACGTCTCCGGGCTTCACGTCCTGGGAAGCCTTGGCCACTTTGTCATTGATCGTGACGCGGCCGGCATCGCAGGCTTCATTTGCTACAGTACGGCGCTTGATGAGCCGCGACACCTTTAAATACTTATCCAGTCTCATGTCTTCCCCTCGAAAAGAGACAGGAAGAGGCGACAGCCTCTTCCTGCCTGTTCATTTGTCAGTGTATACGATTCATTTATTCACAGCATCCTTAAGGGCTTTGCCGGCTTTGAACTTAGGAGCCTTGGACGCTTTAATCTTCATTGCATCACCTGTCTGCGGATTCCTGCCCTCGCGAGCAGATCTCTCAGCAACCTCAAATGTGCCAAACCCAACGAGCTGGACCTTGCCGCCTTTCTTCAATTCTTCCGTTACGACGTCCACAAATGCCTTGACGACCGCTTCAGAATCCTTCTTCGACAGTCCTGTCTCGTTTGCGATTGCCGCAGATAATTCAACCTTGTTCATAAAAACCTCCTAATCAATATTACATTGCCATTTATTCTATAGTCGTTAACGAAATTATCTGCTGCGCAGAACCTTTCGCTTTCCCTATATGCAGTTAATCAAAGCAATTGTCTTCGGCAATTACTAAGGTTAACTGGTATAAAAAGAATGGACTTTTCTGTTATAACCTTTTCTCCCACAAGTGTCAAGAATTATCGGGCGAAGCGTACTTAGGAAACGCTCAGATTTGCCGGAGTCCGGGAGATTGTGATGCTGCCCCTGGCCTTAAGTCCTTTATAAGAAGAGCGGCTTCAGCGCCTCTGCCAGTCTGGTCTTCTCCTGCATCGCTTCGCCGAGATCCTTGCCCTTCGTCGTAAAATAGGTCTTGATCTTCGGCTCTGTCCCGGAGGGACGGATCACCACAGACGATCCCTCTTCGAGGGTGTAGATGAGCACGTTTGCTTTCGGAAGTCCGGTCTTCTCTGGCTCTAAATAATCGGTGACCTTCATGATGACCTTGCCCCCGATCTCAGCAGGCGGATCCTCGCGGAGGCCGCTCATGATCTGAGCCATCTTGTCCATGCCGCTCAGTCCCGGGAACTCAAAGCTGTCAACCCGGTTGAGGTACCTGCCGTACTGGGCATAGATCTCCTCGAGTCTCTGCTTGATGGAAGACCCGATGCTGCGGTAGTATGCGGCCATCTCGCAGATCAGCATGGAGCCTATGACAGCGTCCTTGTCGCGGACATAGGAACCGGCCAGATAGCCGTAGCTCTCCTCGAAGCCGAAGATGAAGCGCTCCACTTCCCCGTCGGCCTCGAGCTTCGCGATCTGGTCCCCGATCCACTTGAAGCCCGTGAGTGTGTGGCGCAGCTCTACGCCGTAGTGTTCGGCCACCTTGTCCGCCAGAGGCGTGGACACGATGGACATGACCGCCACCGGATTCTTTGGCATCGTTCCTTTCTCGATGCGGCCGGCACAGATGTAGTCAAGAAGCAGGACGCCCACTTCATTTCCAGAGACGAGCTCATAGCTGCCGTCCGGGCACTTCATGGCGATGCCGACGCGGTCCGCGTCCGGATCCGTAGCGAGCATCAGGTCCGCCCCCACCTCTTCTGCAAGGGCAAGGCCTTTCTCAAGCGCCTGGAAGATCTCCGGGTTCGGATAGGGACAGGTCGTGAAGTAGCCGTTCGGATACTCCTGCTCCGGAACGATGGTCACATCCGTGATTCCCAGATCCTTGAGAACCCGCATCACGGGAACGAGGCCTGTGCCGTTTAAGGGGGAGTAGACAAGCTTCAATCCGGCATCCTTTGCCAGACCCGGGCGGACCTGTCTGGACTCGATGGCCTCGTAGAGAGCTTCCTTGCAGTCCTCTCCGACAAAGCGGATCAGTCCCTTCTCCACGCCCTCGGCGAAGGACATGTATTTGGCGCCTGTGAGCACGTCCGTCTTCTGGATGGCATCATAGACCACTGCCGCCGCGTCGTCCGTCATCTGGCATCCGTCCGGCCCATAGGCCTTATAGCCATTGTATTTTGCAGGGTTGTGGGATGCCGTCACCATGATGCCCGCATTGCATTTATAATATCTCGTTGCAAATGACAGCGCCGGAACCGGCATCAGCTCATCGTACATCCGGACGTGAATGCCGTTCGCAGCAAGAACACCGGCTGCCTCCTTAGCGAAGGTATACCCCTTCAGGCGGCTGTCGTAGCTGATCGCAACCGTCTGTGTCCCGCCCTGGGTCTTCACCCAGTCCGCAACGCCCTGCGTCGCCTGGCGCACTACCCAGATGTTCATGCGGTTTGTACCAGCCCCAAGCGTGCCTCTGAGCCCGGCTGTCCCGAAAGCGAGAGAGACTGCAAATCTCTCTTTGATCGCGGCGTCATCGCCCTCGATCCGCTGCAGCTCCGCCTTCAGGTCGCAGTCAATCAGGTCTGCCTCCAGCCAGCGCTTATACTCCTCTGCATACATTCCACATCTCCTCCTTATCTTTGTGTTGAAATGATATCGTTCCCATGGTTCCTCGACCATCAATAAAACTCAGTAATCTCCGCCGAATCCGCGAGGCCGAGTGCTGTGCGGAAGTCCTCGAGGTCCTTCGGCTCCCGTATGAGCATCAGTTCCTCGAAGCTGCCGTCCTCCCGCTTCTTCAGGCCAGCCACGCGCTCCCCCGTACAGATGCTGCAGCGCACAGCGGGGAAGGCCGTCTCCGGATCATAAGAAATCCGTGTCACGCTCTCTTTCTTTCTGCCGAACAAGCCCATCTTATACATTGCCTCACTTTCAGCACACAGGCTGCTCTCTGGCAGTCCCGACCGCATCCTTCGCCACCTCCAGCAGGAAGGTCCTGTTGTTGTTCCCTGGATCCTGAAGCACTGTGTCCAGACATGCCTTCAGCACCTCGCCCACAGCAGGCCCTTTGATTCCGAGCTCCAGCAGGTCATTGCCGTCGATGGCCAGCTCCGCCACGGACAGGCAGTCTCCTCTCTTGATGATCTCTCTGTAGAGGTTGAATACGTCTACAATTCTCTGCAGCTTCTCATCGCGCCGGTACTCGCTCTTCGCCATATTGTCAGCCCACTGGACCGCCAGATAGTCTTCAAAGAGCTCCCGTCCGATGATGCAGATCGCCTTGCGGACCTCCTCGGGCCGCGGTTTCGGGCGCAGATCATGCCAGCGCACCAGCTGCACCACCCGTTTCCTCATGTTGTTGTCGAACTTCAGCCTTCTCAGGATCTCGTTCGCGATCCGGGCACTTTTTGCAGCATGTCCCTTAAAATGATCCGTTCCCGATTCATCCGTCGTCCGGCTCATGGGCTTCCCGAGATCATGGAGCAGCATTGTAAGGCGGAGCGCCGGCGAATTCGTGATCTCACACATCGATTTGACCGTGTGGACGCCGACATTGTACAGGTGATGCTTCGTATTCTGCTCCGTCTTCATGCAGAGATCAAATTCCGGCAGGATCACGCTTGTGATCCCCAGCTCATAGAGCTGGCCAAAGGTCTCCGGGTGAGGGGAGGTAATGAGCTTCATCAGCTCCTCCCGTATGCGCTCCGCGCTCACTCTCTCAAGCTGCGGCGCATGGCGCTTAGCGGCCTCGGCAGTCAGGGGCTCAATGGTGAAGCCCAGCTGGGCGGCAAAGCGGACGGCCCGCATCACGCGGAGAGAGTCCTCCTCAAAGCGCTCATCCGGCCTTCCGACGCAGCGGACCACCTTCTTCTGCAGATCCCTCATTCCCCCGTAGTAATCCACCAGGCCTTCCGTTTCCCCGTAGGCCATGGCATTGATCGTAAAATCCCTGCGCTTCAGGTCGTCTATGAGGGAGCGGGTAAAGTGCACCTCGTCCGGGTGCCTCCCGTCCGAGTAGGCGCCGTCGACGCGGTAAGTCGTCACTTCAAAGCCCTGCTCCTCGAGCATGACCGTCACCGTTCCGTGCCGGATCCCCGTATCGATGGTCCGGCGGAAGCAGGCCTTGATCTCCTCCGGCCTCGCTGAAGTCGTGATATCAAAGTCGTTGGGTGTTCTGGCCAGAACCAGATCGCGCACACATCCCCCCACAACATAAGCCTCATGCCCATGCCGCTGGAGTGTGTCGAGAATATAGATCACTTTTGGCGGAAGCTTTAACTTCATCTGATCAATCGGTCTTTAATAGGCCCTGCCCCAATAGACCAGCTTGGCGGCAGGCTTGCCACAGCAGATACAGGTTGCTCCTTCAGGTACCCGGTTTCCTTCGTCGCCCAGGGGAATGCAGCGCGAAGTGGCGCGTGTGTCCTCCTTGATCCGGTCCTCGCAGCTGCGCTGTCCGCACCAGTACGCTTTCACAAAGCCGGGCTTCTCCTCCACGGTCCTTCGGAAACTCTCATAGTCGCTCTCCTCATAGGTGTGCCCGTCGAGGAACTTCTTCGCCCGGTCGAACATATCCGCCTGGATCACTTCCAGGAGCTTAGCGGTCTCACCGGCCGCCTCGGCGATGGGCACGGTCAGCTTCTCCCTCGTATCTCTTCGCACAAGCACGCAGTTGCCCGCCTCCAGGTCTTTCGGGCCGATCTCGATGCGGAGCGGGAAGCCGCGCATCTCCTGGTCTGCGAATTTCCATCCGGGAGAGCGGTCAGAGCCGTCGACGCACGCGCGCACTCCTGCTGCCTTCAGGGCGCCAGCGATCTGCTCCGCCGCATCCAGCACGCCCTCTGCATTCTGACGGATCGGGATGACCACGCACTGGGTAGGCGAGACCTTGGGCGGCAGCACCAGCCCGTCGTCATCGCCGTGGACCATGATGATGGCTCCGATCAGGCGGGTCGTCATGCCCCAGGAGGTCTGGTGGACGTATTTGAGCGTATTGTCCTTATCTGTATACTGAATGCCGAAAGCCCGGGCAAAGCCGTCGCCAAAATTGTGGCTGGTCCCGGACTGAAGGGCCTGTCCGTCGTGCATCAGGGCTTCGATGGTGTATGTGGCCTCCGCCCCCGCGAATTTCTCCTTGTCCGTCTTCCTGCCGCGCACAACCGGAATGGCCAGGAATTCCTCTACAAAGTCGGCATAGACACCCAGCATCTGCAGTGTGCGTTCTTCCGCTTCCTCCGCCGTGGCGTGGGCCGTGTGTCCCTCCTGCCACAGGAACTCCCTGGAGCGGAGGAATGGCCTCGTGGTCTTCTCCCATCGAAGGACAGAGCACCACTGGTTGTACACCTTCGGCAGGTCCCGATAGGACTGAATATCCTTGGCGTAGAGGTCACAGAAAAGGGTCTCTGAGGTCGGCCGGATGCACATCCGCTCCTGCAAAGGAGTGAGCCCTCCCATGGTGACCCAGGCCACCTCAGGGGCAAAGCCCTCCACGTGATCCTTCTCCATATCCAGGAGCGATTCCGGGATCAGCATGGGGAGATAGACGTTCTGCACCCCCGTCTCCTTGAAGCGGCGGTCCAGCTCTGTCTGGATATTCTCCCACAGCGCATAGCCTGCAGGCTTGAATACCATGCAGCCTTTGACCGAAGTATAGCCTGTCAGCTCAGCTTTTTTAACGACGTCTGTGTACCACTGCGCGAAGTCCACGTCGCGCGAAGTAATGGATTCAACCAGTTTCTTATCCTTTGCCATGATTTGTCTGCTCCGTATCTTCTATTATTTCGTGTAAGGATTCAGCGCTCCTTTAGTGCTTTGGGGAGCCCGGCGTCCTTTACTGCAGCGGAATCGCTGCATCTGTTTCCTAAAGTGATATCGTAACTGTCCTGTTGCTGCGGCAATAGTGCCTCAGTTCCACACCCGCCGCCTCGAACATCCGTCGGGAAGCGATGAAGGCCGGCTGATCGCTGTATTTGTCACTGTCGTAGATGACGGTCCGGATCCCTGCCTGGATGATGGCCTTCGCGCACTCGTTGCAGGGAAAGAGCGTCACGTAAAGCTTCGCCCCCTCCAGGCTCCCGCCGCGGTAATTCAGGATTGCGTTCAGTTCACTGTGAGTGGAATAAAAATACTTATTCTCCAGCGGGTCCCCGTCCCTTCTCCAGGGGAATTCATCATCAGAGACCCCATTGGGGAACCCATTGTACCCCATGCTGAGAATGCGGTTGTTCCGGCTCACGATGCATGCTCCCACCTGCGTATTGGGATCCTTCGATCTCATCCCGGCGAGCATGGCAACGCCCATAAAATATTCATCCCAGCTGAGGTAGTCTTTTCGCTTGTCGCTCATGCGTCTTCCCCTCTTTTCAGCCTCGTTTAGTCCTTAACGGAATGATCTGCTGCGCAGAAGCTTTCGCTTTTCCCTATCTGCAGTTGATCTGAGTAATTGCCTTCGGCAATTACCGAGGTTCACTAGTATGCTAAGGTTCGCCGGTATAACTGCCCGGTCGATTCTGTCTCTTACTTGGTCCCGAAGATTCTGTCCCCGGCATCGCCCAGACCCGGCACAATATAACCGACCTCATTGAGGTGGTCATCGAGGGCTCCCACGATGATGTACACATCCGGGTGCTCCTTCTGCAGCCTCATCAGGCCCTCCGGCGAGGCGATGATGCACAGGAAACGAATGCGCTTGCAGCCGTGCTGCTTCAGCAGTGAGATCGCGTCGCAGGCGGAGCCTCCCGTGGCCAGCATCGGGTCAACCACGAAGACATCCCGCTCTTCGATGTCTGCCGGCAGCTTGCAGTAGTACTCCACAGGCTTCAGGGTCTCATGGTCGCGGTACATGCCGATGTGCCCGATCTTCGCAGAAGGGATCAGGGTCTGCATACCGGAGACCATTCCCAGCCCGGCGCGGAGGATGGGGATGATGGCGAGCTTCTTCCCGGCGAGCCGCTCCACGGTTGTGGAAGTGATCGGGGTCTCAATCTCCACTTCCTCCATCTGCAGGTCGCGTGTGGACTCATAAGTCTCGAGCATCGCAATCTCTGAGATCATCTCCCGGAATTCCTTTGTGCCGGTGTTCTGGTCCCGAATAATTCCGATCTTATGCCGGATCAGCGGGTGATCCATGATAAATACTTCTCCCATAGCATTACCTCCTCGATGTAGATTGTTTCCATTACTGTTCCCAGTGCTTAAAGAAGCCGCCGGCGTCGATCACCTGGTGTCCCGCAGCCTTCAGGAGGCGGTTCATGATGGCCATCCCGAGCTGCGGAGTGTCAAAGGCCTCCGAATAGATCACATCGACGTCTCCGTCATCGAATTCTCTCAGTGTGCGGAAGAGGTTCCGCGCAATTGTCCGGTCCTCCTTCCTGTCGCCCACGGCGCAGATCAGGCTCTTTCCTTCCGGAAGCACCCCGGCATATATGGGCGCCGTCATATCGGACGCGATAATTCCAGGACGCAGGCCGGCCCGGACAGCGGAAAGAGCGAGCTCCTTCAGCTTTGCGATGACTGCTTCCTCCTCTCCCTCAATGACATAGAGAGGAGCGGACGGCGCATAGTGCCGGTAGCGCATGCCCGGGGCCTTTGGACGAATCCCGCTGTCCTTTCCGGCATCCGTAAGTCCCGGATCCAGATGTACTTCCCCAAGCACCCTCTCCAGCATATCCCGGTTGATGAACCCCGGCCGCAGAACCACCGGGATCTCCTCTGTCAGATCCACGATCGTGGACTCGAGGCCGATCTCCGTCTCTCCCCCGTCGAGAACCATCTCGATCCTGCCGCTCAGGTCCTGCATCACATGGGCCGCGCTCGTGGGTGACGGCCTCCCGCTGGCATTTGCACTCGGCGCAGCGATATAGCCCCCGGAGGCGCGGATCAGCTGCAGGGCGACCGGATCTGCCGGCATGCGCACGGCAACCGTCGGAAGGCCTCCGCTTGTCGCATCCGGGACGAGCTCCTTCTTCGGCAGGATGATGGTCAGCGGCCCCGGCCAGAAGGCATCCATGAGCTTGTCTGCTGCAGGGGGAAGCACTGCCGCGATGGCAGGGAGCCTCTCCGGATCCGCGATGTGGACGATCAGGGGATTGTCAGACGGCCGGCCCTTCGCCGCGTAGATCTTTCTTGCCGCCTCCGGATTCAGGGCGTCACCGCCGAGGCCGTAGACCGTCTCCGTGGGAAATGCACAAAGCCCGCCTCTCCGAATGACCCGGCCGGCCCTCTCAATTGCCTCCCGGTCCGGATGTTCCCGGTCCAGATGAATCAGCTCCGTCCTCATTTCTTGTCCGCACTCAAAAGCTGCTCTTCTTCAAAATCATCATCGGCGTCAAAGTCGTCGTCGAAGTCGATATTGATGCCGAGAGCTTTCAGGTCGAGATCGGCGTCATCAAAGTCATCCTCTTCTTCGTCGTCATTCTCAGTAATGAGCCCGATATCCCCGAGGGTCACGGGCATGCTCTGGATCAGCTCATGCACTTCTTTGTAGGACTGCATGAACTTTCTCTGCATCTGGTTGAAGAGATCCACGATCTCATTCATCTCGTCCTGCACGGCAAGGTATTTCTGCTTCCCGTCCGCGAGCCGCTGCGAGATCTCGTTCTGCACGGAGGAGACCCGGCGCTTCGCCTCGGCGTCGGCATTGGCCAGAATGCGGTCCGCCTCAATGTGTGCCTCTTCAACGATGCGGTCGGCCTTCACCTTGGACTCGTAGACGAGATCCCCGATCTGGCGGTAGTTCTCTATATATTTGGAGTATTTCTCCCGAATGTCCTTCTCCATCCGGTCGACCTGCTCGTCTTTGAGGACGATGCGGTTCTTCAGCTCAGAGATGATCTTGTCCCGCTTGCGGATGTCGCGCTCCAGAGCGGCTATGCGGACATTGGCCTCCTCCTCCTGCTTTCGGATATACTCAAGGACCTCATCCTTGTCGAAGCCACGGAGTGCCTGCTTGAATGACATGTAATCTTCCATTCCCCTGATTGCTCCTTTCCCCTCTCAATACTCCCTGTATTTCCTGATTGCATTCTGCCTGCAGCAGCTGCCAATCATCGGTCTGCCGTGCAGAACATCTCACTTTCCTGATCCGGAAATGCCCCTTTTCCTAACGCTTCCAACTGCCGCACAGGGGAGTGCAGTAAGTCAGATCAGCTTTCATACAGCGAACCCTCTGCCGCATCCCGGAACAGCGAGCTGCGGATGAGCTCCCAGGTCCCGGGAGACTCAAGGCCGAGCTTCCAGAAAGCGGCGCCGGCACAGTCCGCGGATGCGACCTCTTCCATCTTCAGCTGAAGAGAGTCGCTGTCTTCGAGCCAGATCTTGTAAGTGTCGCCGCCGTCACTCGTCTCAGCGTAGTTCTGGCCGGTCTCCTCGTCCCAGCCGGGACTCATACCCAGCTCCTCCACGCGGGAAGCGGCTTTCGACATGCCGAGGCTCTCCGCTTCAATCGACCCGTCTTCAGAGATCTTCCAGAGCCTCGTGAAGAAGGGCAGGGCGGCGATCACCTGCCCGGCGGGAACCTGCCCGGCAGTGGCGGTGATCCCATTTTTCACAAACGGCAGAGACGAGACCGATCCCGCTTCTTTCGAGGAAGCGGTATGCTCGTCATAGCACATCACGATCACGTAATCGGCGACCCTCGCCTGCTCTGCGCGGTTCATGTATTTTGTAAATGTCGGAACGTAATTGCAGGCAGAGAGCGTCAGCCCCTGCTTGCGGCATTCCACCGAGAATTCCCTGATGAGCTCAAGAAAATCCGCAGCAGCAGACTCGCTCACCAGCTCAATGTCGAGACAGAGACCGTCCGCTCCACAGGCGCGGAGCTCCTCCATCACACTTCCGACGATTGCGGACCGCCCGGCCGCAGAGGACATGGCTGCCGCCGTGTCCGCGGAGCTTGCGATGGAGCCGTCGAAATCGTTGAGCACGGCCCACACTTTTATGCCCTCCTTATGAGCCGTTTCGACATAATCAGAACTGGCAATGCTCGCCACCTCTCCCGCCGTTCCATCCAGAAATAACCAGGTAGGTGCCAGCACATTGATCCCCGTCACTCCTTCCAGTGACTGGGTCAGCGCCGCATTACTTGCCTGGTCTGTGGTCTGATGAAAGCACAAATTAACCGGGGCATCGAGAAAGCTCCTCGTGTACTCCCCGACGGGATGCCCGGTCTCGATCGTCTCGAGCCCGGGTTCCCCCAGAAAACGATCCTCCACGTAGCCGGAGAATCCGTCCTCTGTCACCACCTTGGTCCATTTCTTTACTTTATCCGGAGATGCCTCACCGGTCTCATCGACATCAAGCACCCTGAGCCTGGTCCCGGCTTCGCCGTCTTTTAGGATCGGGCTCTTGATCCCGGCCCGGAAGCGGATCGGAGCATCCTCCATAAGGGTTTCAACGGGATAGCTGTCCTGCATGCTGACTACAATGCGGCCGGGCTCATCAAAAGTCCGGAAGCTGGCGTTCGTCACGGATTCCAGGAAAGGTGCGGAGACGAAAACCTCCTCTTCCGCCCGCACTGCCTCCCCTCCGGAGGAGCCGTTAGAGGCGACAGAATACTCCCTCCGTTCTTCCGGCAGCGTGACAATCAGCAGGTCCTCCGTGTCCTCGTAGAACACGGATGGATTAATGGAAGCTGCAACAGCTTCATATGGAAGATAATAGCTTCCTTCAATGACCCTTCCTTTGGCCTCTCCAAGCTCCCCGTCAAGGACGAGTGCCGCTTCATCCTGCGAGATTCCAAAGTAATGCTCCGGATCCATATGCTTATTAGAAGGAGTCGTGCGGTCAATATACCACGCGGCAAGCCCGGCTGCGGCAGCAGCAAGAGCTCCCGCTGCAATGATCCTGCTTCTCAGAATCCGTTTTCTTTCCTCGATCGTCATACTCCCTCATCAAGGTGCCTTATATTCGTTGTTACTATTTGCGGCCCCTCCCGCTACAGGCCACAGACCATCCTTTACCGGCAGAGAGCAGATGTTGATGAATTACGGTTTTGCTTCTCGCTATTGTACCATTTCTGCGTCTCTACGTAAATAAACAAACACAGTAAGAACCCCGAACCGGCCGCGCACGTGGGATTCCTTGCGGAGTTCTGGGGTTCCCTATAGAATTGTACATGAATGAATTACGTTGGTCCCGGACGGACAGCATCCGTACCGGCACATCAGCATATCAGTATGATCTGCACAGGCCCTCCTTTCTTCTCCGGTGAAAGGCACAATACTGCCTTTTTCCTCATCGCATCGTATAAGCATTGAGATTTTCAGCTGCAGATGATGTTCTGCATAAATCAGCGGTTCTTTACCTCTCCCGCTTCTTACATTCGGAGGGCCCTCCGGTAGTTACGATTATAGTGATTGTGCCTAAAAGATCAATGGATTTCCCGAAATTAGAGAAGAAAGTAACATATTCGGAAGAATTTACAATTCGATTCGTATGAGGTATACTATAGCTTCAAAGAACCTTTCATCTGTTTTCAAACGTTCAAGGCGATATTATATGAAGATCGAAAAAATAAGTGATAACCAGATACGCTGCAAGCTGACTCCTGAGGACCTGGAAGAGCGCCAGATCCGGCTCAGCGAGTTGGCCTACGGAAGTGAGAAGGCCCGCGCCCTCTTCCGCGATATGATGCTCCAGGCCCACAAGGAATACGGCTTCACCAATGACAGCAACATCCCCCTGATGATCGAAGCCATTCCCGGCTCCGGCAACTCCCTCACGCTCATCATTACGAAGGTCGAGGACCCGGAGGAGCTGGACACCCGCTTTGCGAAGTTCTCCCCGACGGAAGTTGTGGCGGACGGAGAGGCGAAGCTCGAGGTGGACGGCGCCGACGACATCATCGACATCTTCCACAAGCTGCTGGAGGCGAAGGCGGCAAGTATCCGGAAGAAAGCAGAGGGCACCGAGGATAAGCAGGCCGCGAACGGGGCAGACAACAATGCAGTGCCGCAGCCCGTCCCGAAGGGAGCCGATGGTGCAGCGCCCCAACCCGCCTCGAAGAAAGCCGGGCGGATCGGCGGCAGGAAGAAAGAATTTCCGCAAGGGACGGTCAGCCTCACCCGCGCATTTCGTTTCCGCCAGCTGGACGACGTCATACACGCCGCCGAGGCGCTCAACAGCTTCTATCAGGGAGAGAGTTCCCTCTACCGCATCTCCCGCGCCGGCAGCTACCTGCTGGTGGTTCACCAATGCCAGTCGCCGGAGGATTTCAACCGGGTGTGCAATACCCTCTCTGAATACGGGGCAGGGGAGAACTGCTCTGCGGCTGCAGAGGCGCATCTGAGGGAGCACGAGGAGACCGTGATCAAAGGCAATGCGGTACCAAAGCTCGCGTCCCTGCTCAGTAAGTCCTGACAGCGCAAGGCTGATGAAAAGGGATCAAAAGCTTACTATTTACGGTTCCTCCCGCTACAGGCCACAAAAAAGGAACCGGAGGCATAAGCCCCGGTTCCTTTTCTCTACTGTACTGTGATCAGCCCTGGCTGATCGCTTCTGTCGGACATGCAGCTGCGCAGGTTCCGCACTCTACGCATGCATCCGCATCGATCTCATAATGAGAAGCACCTTCCGCAATAGCGCCCACCGGGCACTCTCCTGCACAGGTTCCGCAGCTCACACAATCGTCAGAAATCACATATGCCATGATAAAAACCTCCTTGAAATAATGGAATCAGATTCTCTCTGTGTGTCTATTCTAAGCCGTCACCACCAAGTTATTCAAGTATAATTCGAGTAAAACTGACTCTGCTTGACTTCACCGGACAGGATTGCTTATAATGCTACGAGACTTGATAAAATAATGCCCCCACAGGGCAAGTCATTACTGCCTGCACACGGCGGGCAGACGAGGAGGTTTTAAAATGGCTAAGATCACGAAAGATATGACGATCGGTGAGATTCTGAGAACGGACGAGACCGTCGCGCCGGTTCTTATGAGTATGGGCATGCACTGCCTTGGCTGCCCCGCTCCCCAGGCCGAGACCCTCGCTGAGGCGGCGATGGTGCACGGGCTCGATGCAGACGTTGTGGAAGCTGCCGTGAACCAGTATCTGGAGCAGAAGTAAGAGCTGCGTGCCGCAGCAGGACGGTTCTTTTTGCGCCAAAAATGCTGCAGCGGGGACGGTTCTATTTGCGACATTTATATAAATGTCGCAAATAGAACCGTCCCCGCTGCA
>CADCQE010000043.1 GCA_902803505.1 uncultured Lachnospiraceae bacterium
CCGGTCTTGTCCTCAATGATGACCATGGACACACCCATCCGCTCAAGGGAGCGGACCGTGTAGACAAAATGCTCTGTCAGTCCGCCGGTATCGCCGTCGAAGATGATGGGCTTCGTCGTCACTTCCATGATGTCGTCGATTGTGCGGAAGCGGCTTGTCATATCCACCAGCTCGATGTCCGGTTTGCCCTTTGCAGTGGAGTCGCACAGGGAGCTGAGCCACATGGCGTCGAACTGATGCGTCCCGCCGTTCTGGTAGACCGCCGTTTTTTCCACGATGAGCCCCGTAATGCCGCTGTGGGCTTCCATAGCCGTGACCAGGCCTTTCATCGCCAGGGTCTTCTTCAGGCGGGCGCGGCGCACATCCGGAAGGGCAAGCTCAGCTCTCACGCGCTCTTCCAGAGCCTTGTATTTCGGATCATCGGAATAAGGATATTCCACCAGCTTTCCGCCGTAGGAAGCGAGAATCTCCATCACCTCCTGGCGCACGGGCTGCTGGAAGCCGTCGACCCAGTTGTCGCCGTGTACGACGAAGTCAGGCCGGTACCGCTCCAGGTTCTCACGGTACGAGAGCGTATTCTGGTCGACGACGCGGTGCACGCCGACGATATTCTCAAACATGGCTTTGCGCTCGGAAGCAGGAACAAGGGGAAAGCGCTTGTAGCCGGCCACCGCTTCGTCGGACAGTACGCCGATGGTCAGCTTCCCGAGGCGCTGGGCCCGCTTGATGATGGCGATGTGGCCTCCGTGCAGGACGTCGGTGGAAAAACACATATACACGCTTCGCTCACTGATCTTGCGGAGAAACCCGGATACCCGCTCCAGGTCAGACGGATCGTCGATCTCGGCGCACAGAAGATCCTTAACATCCAGGGGCATGATGCGGCAGCGGCCGGAGACTTCGTTGAAGGCGTTCTCTGCATAGCATCCGACTTCCCCATTTTCACAGAAGCGGATGATTTCATCCAGCCAGACGCGCCAGTCTTCGCGCTTCAGCAGGTAGAGCGGCTGGGCTGCAAGGGCGTGGTCAAAGCAGTGAATGCCGATCTCCAGGATGCCGTCTTCTCCGATCACGGCTTTGAAATCCTTCTTTGGGAGAGGCAGTGTGGAGGAGACCGCCATCGCGGAGTGTTCCGACTGCAGAAGTCTCTCCAGCACCTGGTTCTCAAAGACCAGGTCGCCGTGCATCAGGACCAGGTCGTCATCGAGCTCATTTCTGGCACAATAAATGGAATAAATATAATTGGTCTTGTCATAGACAGGATTCTTGACAAATGTAATCTCAAGGGGAAGCTGCAGCGAATCGCAATAGTCGACCAGAACCCGGTCGAAGAGCCCCGTCGTCATCACGACTTCATGAATGCCGTAATCCACAAGCATCCTGAGCTGTCTGCTCAGGATTGTCTCGGTTCCCAGTATTTCTGTCATGCACTTCGGGTGTTCGCTTGTCAGCACACCCATCCGGCTTCCCAGACCGGAATTCAATATCAAAGCTTTCATGCCGTCTTCACCTTCCATGCAGCTTCCGGTGCGCTCTCCCTCTCCTTCTGGATTCTCTCCTGGACTTCGATCATATAATCCGCTGTCAGACGGGCACTCTCGCCGATATGGGCCCAGGCCTCTGCCTTTGCCTTCTCGCGTCCGCTGGCGAGCTTGTCGCTGCTTACTGCCGCTTCGATGACCTCCTTCATCCTCGGGAAATCTTCTTCCTTAAGAGGAAGGCCTATGCTCGGCAGTACGCGGAATTTCCACATCTCTTCATCCAGCCAGGCGGCGTCATAGGGATCCTTCACGAAGGTATTCTCCGCGTAGATCACCGGTTTGTTGAAGATCAGCGTGTAGTCGAAGATGACGCTGGAGAAATCCGAGATCATGATATCCGCCTCATGGAGGACCTCGAAGTTGTCCGGATCCCGGTTCCAGCGCAGCTTATCGCTGTCCGGATATTTTGCCTGCAGCTCGTCCATAAGTTCCTTCTCGGAGCGGAAGGACTGGGGATGCGGACGGATGATAATGCGGAATCCGGTCTGCACCAGGGCGTCGATCATTTTACTGCCATATCTGCTTAAAATGCCGCTGCTGCCCCAGGACGGAGCGAGCAGGACAGTCAGCCCTTCGTGGACTGCCGGGGGCGTACTCTTGAGGCGCTCCCACATCGTGTCCATATAGGTGCATCCGAGGACCCGGAGTTCCTTCTTGGGAAGGTTCCGCTTCTGTTCCAGCTCCCGGATCTCGTCAATCTGAAATTCCCCGGTCAGGAGAACGGCGTCGTAGTAGTCGAGGCTGAACATGCGGTCACCTGCGGCGGAAGTGCCTGCTGCGTGCAGCGTGTGGATGTACCAGTCCACGTTGCGGGAGCGCTTCCACTGAAGCACATCGAGGCCTGGCGTCGTCGCCAGGCAGATTCCCGCATTCATCATGTTCAGTTTTGAAAAAGCGCGGTTCCCCTCTCCGATGAACTGGCGGTCCACATATTCGTACTGCTCCTTAAGAGCGGGGTCGTCCGGGGAAGCGGTCCAATAGGAGATCCGGATCTTCCGCTTCTCGAATTCGTCGCAGATCGGCTTAAAGACACTCCAGTATTGCTTGCCGTCACTGAAGATCACGTAAGGCAGCTTCTCGAGGCTCGCTTTCTCGGCTTTGCCGCCGCTCATCCGGAATTTCAGCTTCACGTAAAACTTTTGGGCGAAGAAGTATAAGGTTGTAATGGCTCCGAGCAGGATCGTAAAGAGCATACTGCCCGTGCCGGGATCTATATATGCAAGACGCATTGCAGGTCCTCCACAAGATATATGAATACAGCAGACATTAAATCATAGCACTTTCATCCTGGAATCGCAAGAATGGATTCAGTGCTTCCCGCCTCTTGTCATCACCTGGTTGTGCATCGGATGCTCCGCAAAGCCTTCCAGCTTTTCCTTCTTAAAAGCGGAAAAACGGTTTTCCTCAAGAGCAGTCCGGATCTCTTCCATCAGGCGGTTGTAGTACCAGAGGTTGTGAATGACACAGAGCCTGAGGCCCAGCATTTCATTTGCCTTCAGGAGATGGCGGATGTAGGCCCTGGAATGGTTCCGGCAGGCCGGGCAGGAACAGTTTTCATCAATGGGCCTTGGATCGAGCTCATACTGGGCGTTGAAGAGATTCAGATGGCCGCTGTCGGTGTAGACATGTCCGTGCCGGCCGTTTCTCGACGGATAGACGCAGTCGAAGAAATCGATTCCCCGCTCGACTCCCTCCAGAATATTGGCAGGCGTACCGACGCCCATGAGATAAGTGGGCTTATTCCGGGGCAGATGCGGCACTACTTCATCGAGGACATGGTACATCTCTTCGTGGGTCTCTCCCACGGCGAGCCCGCCCACAGCGTAGCCGTCCAGATCCATCCCGCTGATCTCCTCTGCGTGACGGATCCGGATGTCGTCATAGATCCCGCCCTGGTTGATGCCGAAGAGCAGCTGCTCGCGGTTCACAGTGTCCGGCAGGGCATTCAGCCTCGCCATCTCTTCCTTGCAGCGAAGCAGCCAGCGGGTAGTCCGGTCCACCGAAGCCTCCACGTAGGAGCGCTCCGCTTTGGAATCCGGGCACTCGTCGAAAGCCATTGCGATGGTGGAGCCCAGGTTCGACTGGATCTGCATGCTCTGCTCGGGGCCCATGAAGATCTTGCGGCCGTCCACATGGGAATGGAAGGTGACGCCCTCTTCCTTGATCCTCCTCAGCTGCGCCAGGGAGAAGACCTGAAAGCCCCCTGAATCCGTGAGTATGGGGCCGTCCCAGTTCATGAAGCTGCGGAGGCCGCCGAGCTTTTTGATCAGTTCATCTCCCGGGCGGACGTGCAGGTGATAGGTATTGCACAGTTCAACCTGGCAGTGCAGGTCTTTGAGCTCAGGGGAGGAGATGCCTCCTTTGATGGCGGCAGCCGTGCCTACGTTCATGAAGACGGGCGTTTCGATGACACCGTGAACGGTATGCATTCTGGCGCGCTTGGCGCGCCCTTCTGTTTTTAATATTTCATAAGTCATGCGGACTCCATGTTCTTGACTGCTGTTGACAGCATCAGCTTAATGCGGTTGAGCTGATTGACCTCCGAAGCGCCGGGGTCGTAATCCACTGCGGCGATATTGGCTTTAGGATAACGCCTCCGGATCTCCTTGATGACGCCTTTTCCCACGATGTGATTCGGGAGGCAGGCAAAGGGCTGGATGCACACAATGTTGGGCACTCCTTCGCCGATGAGCTCGAGCATTTCCCCGGTCAGGAACCACCCCTCTCCGGTCTGGTTTCCATTGGAGACGATGGGCGAGGCGGCTTTCGCCAGCTCTGAGATCTTCGCCGGCGGTGAGAAATGCCTGCTCTTCCTGAACTCCCGGGACGCCGCTCCGCGCAGTACCTCAATGGCCTGCACGGCGGCATTCATTTTGATCTTGTGCTTCAAGGGGAAGCCGAGCTTGTCCGTCTTGAAATTTCCGTTGTAGAAGCTGTACTGGAAGAAATCAAGCAGGTCCGGCACAACGGCCTCGGCCCCTTCCTTCTCCAGGAGCTCGGCCAGGTGGTTATTCGCCGTAGGCGAGAACTTCACCAGGATCTCTCCCACGATGCCGACTCTCGGCTTCTTCTCATCCGTGATGGGCAGATTGTCGAAGTCGTGGATGATGCTGCGGCAGATCTGGATGTATCTCCGGTAATTGATGCTCCCCTTCAGGAAATTCCTGGCGACCTTGTCCCATTTTTCGTACATCCGGTTCGCCGACCCCTTCACCTGCTCGTAAGGGCGCATGCGGTAGAGGCATTTCATAAGAATGTCCCCGATGACAACGGCGTAGACCAGCTTGATCAGCGTGTGGGTCTTGATCTCGAATCCCGGCTGCGGCTCAAAGCCGTTGAAGTTCAGGGAAATGACCGGCACCTGACTCATGCCTGCTTTCTCCAGCGCGCGGCGGATGAAGCCGATATAGTTCGATGCGCGGCAGCCCCCGCCCGTCTGGGTCATGATGAGCGCTGTCCGGTTGATGTCGTATTTGCCGCTGTTGAGAGCCTCCATCAACTGTCCCACGACAAGCAGTGAGGGATAGCAGGCATCGTTATTGACATATTTGAGACCCATATCTATGGCGCTCCGGTTGTCATTGTCCAGAATCTCAAAGTGATAGCCCTCCGAGTTGAAGGCTTCTTCCAGGAGCCGGAAATGGATCGGAGACATCTGCGGCGAGAGGATCGTGTAATTCTGCCGCATGTCTTTTGTGAACAGGGCCTTCTCAATGGAGGAGGGCACGACAGGCCTCTTTGCCCCATTGCCCTTTCTGACACGGATCGCTGCCAGAAGGGAGCGCACGCGGATGCGGGCGGCCCCGAGATTGTTGACCTCATCGATCTTGAGGCAGGTGTAGAGACGGCCGCTCTTCGACATGATCTCCTGCACCTGGTCCGTGGTCACGGCGTCCACGCCGCAGCCGAAGGAATTGAGCTGGATGATGTCGAGATTCTCGTGCTTTTTGACGTAATTGGAGGCGGCATAGAGCCTGGTGTGGTACATCCACTGGTCATTGACGCGGAGAGGCCGCTCCAATTCTCCGAGATGGGAGATGGAGTCCTCGGAGAGCACAGCCATTCCGTAAGAATTGATGAGCTCCGGGATGCCGTGGTTGATCTCGGGGTCGATGTGGTAGGGACGTCCCACCAGCACGATGCCGTGCCGCCCTGTCTCCTCCAGGTATTTCAGGGTCTCTTCTCCCTTCTTCTCGATATCCCGCCTTGCAGCGCCCTGCTCCGCCCAGGCGGCATGGGCTGCCTGCCGGACTTCCTCCTTCGGCAGGTCAGAGAAGATCTGCACAATGCGCTCCGTAAATACCTTCTCGTGCGTGAGGGCCAGGAAGGGATTCATGAAGCGGATCGAGGGATCCCGCAGTTCTTCAATGTTGTTCTTGATGTTCTCCGCGTAGCTCGTCACGATCGGGCAGTTATAATGGTTGACGGACTCCGGGAATTCGTTGCGCTCATACGGAATACAGGGATAAAAGATGAACTTGATCCCCTCGCGGATGAGCCAGGTCACATGGCCGTGGGCCAGCTTCGCCGGATAGCATTCGGACTCACTCGGGATGGATTCTATGCCGAGCTCATACATCTTGTGGGTTGAGACCGGGGACAGCACCACTTCGTAGCCCAGCTTTGTGAAGAAAGTGAACCACAGAGGATAGTTCTCGAACATGTTGAGGACCCGGGGGATTCCCACCTTCCCGCGCGGCGCCTCTGCTTCTTTGAGAGGCTGATAGCCGAAGATCCGCTCGTTCTTGTAGTCATAGAGATTCGGCAGCTTGTCTTTGTTCTTCTCCTTGCCGATGCCCCTCTCACAGCGGTTGCCGGAGACGTAGCGCCTGCCCCCCGTGAAATGGTTGATCGTGAGACGGCAGGCATTGGTGCAGCCATGGCAGTGGGCCATGGTTGTAGAGTATTCGAATTCCTCGATCTTCTCCAGGGACAGCATGGTCGTCGGCCTGGATACGTCATAGCGCTCCCGGGCAATCAGGGCCGCGCCGAAAGCGCCCATGATCCCGGCAATATCCGGCCGGATGACTTCGCAGTCCGCGATCTTCTCAAAAGCCCTGAGGACGGCGTCATTGTAGAAGGTGCCTCCCTGTACAACGATATTGCGCCCCAGCTCACTGGCATCCGAGACCTTAATGACTTTGTAGAGCGCATTTTTAATGACGGAATAAGCCAGGCCTGCGGAGATGTCCGCGACCGTAGCCCCTTCCTTCTGGGCCTGTTTGACCTTGGAGTTCATGAACACAGTGCAGCGGGTTCCCAGATCGATGGGGTGCTCCGCAAAGAGCGCGGCTTTCGCAAAATCCTGTACGCTGTAGTCCAGGGTCTTTGCGAAATTCTCGATGAAGGAGCCGCAGCCCGAGGAACAGGCCTCATTGAGCATTACGTCGTCCACGGCGTGTTCCCGGATGCGGATGCATTTCATGTCCTGTCCGCCGATATCAAGGATGCAGTCCACGTCGGGATTGAAGAACTGGGCCGCATAATAATGGGAAATGGTCTCCACCTCTCCCTCATCCAGAAGGAGGGCCGCTTTGATCAGTGCCTCTCCGTAGCCGGTAGAACAGGAAGAAGCGATCACCACGTCCTTCGGCATATGGGCATAGGTCTCCTTAATGGCCCGGATCGACGTAGCGAGAGGATCGCCGTGGTTGTTGTCATAGAAGGAATAGAGCAGCCTGCCGTCCTCGGAGATCAGTGCGGTCTTCGTCGTCGTGGAGCCGGCGTCGATGCCTAGGAAGGCCTTCCCGTGGTAAGAAGACAAGTCCTCCTTCTCCACAGTGTATTCCGCCTGCCTCCTGGTGAAGGAATCGTACTCCTCCTTCGTGGGGAAGAGCGGCTCCATGCGGTTCACTTCGAATTCCAGCGTCACGCCGCCGAGCAGGCGGTCGCTCAGGGCCTTCAGAGAGACGAGCTGATCCCCTTCGGTGAAGCTCCTCTCTTCTGTCCTCGCTTCATTTCTCGCAGCATCCACGGCGTTCATGGCGGCACCTGTTGCCGCAAAGAGGTGGGAATTCTCCGGCGCGATGGTGTGCTCCTCATCCAGCTTCAACGTACGCACATAGGTCTCGCGGAGCTGATCCAGGAAATGCAGCGGCCCGCCGAGGAAAGCCACGTGTCCGCGTATGGGCTTGCCGCAGGCGAGGCCTGAGATGGTCTGGTTGCAGACAGCCTGAAAAATAGAGGCTGAGAGGTCCTCCTTCGTGGCCCCCTCGTTGATCAGGGGCTGGATATCTGTTTTTGCAAAAACGCCGCAGCGGGCGGCGATGGGATAGATGGCCTGATAGGATCTCGCGTATTCGTTGAGACCGGCGGCATCTGTCTGCAGGAGATCCGCCATCTGGTCAATAAAGGATCCGGTTCCCCCCGCACAGATGCCGTTCATGCGCTGCTCGACACTGCCATTTTCAAAATAAATGATCTTCGCATCTTCTCCTCCGAGCTCAATGGCTACATCTGTCTTCGGACAGAATTCTTTCAGGGAAGTGCTGACGGCGACGACCTCCTGGACAAATGGCACGCCCAGGTGCCTGGCGAGGGTGAGTCCGCCGGAGCCTGTGATCGCGGGTGAGACCTGGACGTCCCCGACCTTCTCGTAGGCGTCCCGGATCAGACGGGAGGCCGTGGTCTGGATCTCTGCAAAGTGCCGCTGGTAGTCAGAGAACAGCAGATTCCAATTCTCATCCAGCAGTGTGATCTTCACGGTGGTGGAACCGATGTCGATTCCTAGCGTATAGCTGTGTTCACTCATTCTATTGATGTTCCTGTTCTTATGGACGCGTTCTTCTCCCGGTATCCTGGCCCGGAACGGATTCTTGGACCGCATGTGGAAGGAGCGAAGCTGCGCCGGTGGATACATTTCGTACTCTCATATTTACAACAACTGGCATTATATGACATATAATAAGAAATGACAAGCTTTACATCCCGCAAAGCGTTGCTCAGCCGGAGTGAATCCACTATAATCGTTTCCGTTGAGTCCGCAGGCCGTCAAGGGCTGTGCAGCACATCGGATCGTTATACAGCTTACGAGGTAGTTGGAAAAAGATGGAATTTCGTAAATGTGCATTAGTGGGCCTTATGGTCAATCAGACAAAACTGCAGTTCGACACATCCATGAGGGAGATGGAAGCTCTGGCGGAGGCCGCCGGACTGGAGGTGCAGGCTGTCTTCACGCAGTCCCTGCCCAAGGTAAACACCGGCTGGTATATCGGCTCCGGCAAGATCTCCGAGATCAGGGCCTATCTCGAGATGAACGAAGAATGCACCCTGGTGCTCTTCGATCAGCAGCTCTCCCCCATGCAGCTCCGCAATCTCTCCAATTCTCTCCGGGCAGAGGTACTGGACCGGACAGCCCTGATCCTGAAGATCTTCGCCGAGCGCGCCAGAACCCGCGAGGCGGTCCTTCAGGTGGAATCGGCCCGTCTCCAATACCTGCTTCCCAGGCTCGCCGGCATGCACGATGACCTCGGCCGCCAGGGCGGCACCAGCGGAGCCATGTCGAACCGCGGCGCAGGTGAAAAGCAGATCGAGCTGGACCGCAGGCACATCGAACAGCGCATGGCCCAGCTCCGCAAGGAGCTCGAGGAAGTGGAACGCGAGCGCAGGACACAAAGAAAAGCCCGCATGAGGTCTCCCCTCGCGCGGGTCAGTCTTGTGGGATATACCAATGCAGGAAAGTCTACGATCCTTAACGGTATGCTGAGGGCCTACGGCAGCGGCGAAGAAAAACAGGTTTTCGAGAAGGATATGCTCTTTGCCACGCTGGACACAAGCGTGCGCCGCATCGAGCCGGACGGGCGCATGCCGTTCCTGCTCTCCGACACCGTCGGCTTCATCAATCATCTCCCGACGCCCCTCATCAATGCCTTCCGCTCAACCCTTGAGGAATCCGGATATGCAGATCTTCTGCTCCTGGTGGCGGATATCTCGGATCCCGATTTCCGGGACCAGCTCGCGGTCACAATCCGCACCTTACAGGAGATCGGCGCCGGAAGCGTCCCCCGCCTCTTTGTCTTCAACAAGGCGGACTGCCTGCCGGAATTCCGCTCAGATGCCGTCTCCGTCCCCGGGCTCGGACCTGACGACAGCCGCGTCACCATTTCCGCAAAATCCGGCGCCGGAATCGAGAAGCTGCTGCTGGCTGTCGAGGCAAAGATCAATTCACTTCGCACCGAGTGTGAGCTGCTGATTCCCTATGCGAAAGGACAGGTTCTCAGCGCGCTCATGGAGCGCACGACAGTGGAGATCCTGGAGTACACTGAGAAAGGCACCCGCGTGCGGGCCCTGCTTGGGAAGCAGGATGCAAAGATGTGTAAGGAGATGATGCTTTAGCATTACTTCTTCACATCGTTCGGCGTAAAAAGCGCGTCGACAAACTGATCCGCATTGAAGCGCTCCATATCCTCGACGCTCTCTCCGACCCCAATGTACTTCACCGGAATCCCGAGCTCCGACTGCACGGCGATGGCGATTCCGCCTTTTGCAGTCCCGTCCAGCTTCGTCAGGATCACGCCGGTCACGTCCGCCACGTCAGAGAATTCCTTAGCCTGGGAAAGGGCATTCTGCCCTGTGGTTCCGTCCAGGACGAGAAGAGTCTCCCGTCTCGCCTCCGGATACTCTTTCTCGAGGATGTGATAGAGCTTATGGAGCTCATTCATGAGATTCTTTTTATTGTGCAGCCGTCCGGCCGTGTCCACTAAGAGAATGTCCGCGTTCCTGGCTTTGGCGGCAGCTACGGCGTCGTAGACGACAGAGCCGGGATCCGCCCCCTCCTGCCCGCTGATCATCTGGACGCCCGCGCGGTTGGCCCACTCCGTGAGCTGTTCATTCGCCGCGGCCCTGTAGGTATCCGCAGCGGCCAGAATGACCTTCTTTTTGTCCCTCTTATAAATGGAAGCGAGCTTGCCCACCGAAGTCGTCTTGCCGGCGCCGTTCACACCGATCACGAGCACTGCGGTCTTCTGCTTCTCAAAATCATAATCCTCGCTGCTTGTGCGCATGCGCGAGCGGATGCAGTCAATGAGCAGATCCCCGCACTCCATGGGCTGCTTCACCTTCTTCTCCTTCACCTTCTCCCTGAGCTCGTCCAGAATCTCTTCTGTTGTGCGCACACCGATGTCCCCTTTGATCATAATCTCCTCGAGATCATCGTAGAAATCGTCATCAATGCGCTCATGCCGCTTCATGACGTCGTCAATCCCGCGGACAAGCACCTGCTGGGTCTTCGTCAGCCCGCCAACCAGTCTCTTAAAAAAATTAAATGCCATCCCGAGTCTCCTCCGCTTATTTTGATAACTGATTCTCGATCAGGTTCACGGACACAAGGGCCGAGACGCCCTTCTCCTGCATCGTAATGCCGTAGAGCCTGTCCGCTGCCGTCATTGTGCCTCTCCTGTGCGTGATAATGATAAACTGCGTATGCTTCGTCAGCTTATGCAGATATTTCGCGTAGTGCACCACGTTGCTCTCGTCGAGGGCCGCCTCGATCTCATCCAGGAGACAGAACGGCGACGGCTTCATATTCTGGATCGCGAAGAGCAGCGCAATCGCTGTCAGTGCCTTCTCGCCGCCGGACAGCTGCATCATATTCTGGAGCTTCTTGCCCGGCGGATGGGCGATGATCTGAATGCCCGCATCGAGGATGTCCGCCTCGGGGTCGATCTCGATGGACCCGTGGCCGCCCCCAAAGAGCTCCTGAAAGGCCTTGTCGAACTCATCCCGGATGATCGCGAATTTCTCCGAGAACTGCCTGCGCATTCCCTGGTCCAGCTCTTCTATGATGCCGGCCAGTGTCTCCTCTGATTTCACGAGATCCTCATGCTGTGCGGAGAGGAAGGTGTGGCGCTCCGACACATTCTTATAATCTTCAATTGCATTGACGTTGACATTGCCGAGTGAGCGGATCTCGGACTTTAAGGCGGCGATCTCCTTTCTCACTGCAGCTCTGTCTCCTTTCTTCTCAGGAAGGGAAATAGCACGGAGCTCGCTCGGCGTGAGATTATATTCCTCCCACATATACGTGCTGATGGAGCCGAGGGTCTCCTCGAGCTTTTCTCTCTGGGTTCCCAGCCGGAAGAGCTCCTTATCGAGAGCCGAAATCCGCTCCGAGAGCTCATCCCGCCGCGCAAAGAAATCCTTATGGCTCTCCGAGAGCTCCTTCTTGCGCTCGAGGAGCTTCAGCCTTTCCGCCTCATCCTCCTCCGCCTGCTTTTCGCCTTCGCGGATGGTCTCCTGGATCTGCGCGATCTGGGAGAGCTTCTCCTCAGCTTCCATGCCGCTCCCGCTGATCGCGAGCTCGATGCTCTGGATCTCCCGCCGCAGGTTCTCTGTCTCTTCACTTACGCGGGCAATATTCTGTTCCCGGAAGGACCACTGCTCATTCAGGGAGACCATGCGCACATGGACTTCCTCAAGCGCGGCGGCCTGCTCCGCCCTCTTTGCGCGTAGCATCTCTTCTTCTTCCCTTAGCTTGCCGGCGCGCTCGTTGACATCGGCTTCGGCACTCTCGGACTCCCGCAGTGTCTTCTCGATATCCCGGTTCTTTCCCTTCACCTGCGCGATCTGCTCAAGGATCTCGCTGTTCTCCTTCTCCAGTGCTGAGCTGTCGATCTGGGAGAGCCTGTGCTGCTCCTCTGCCTGCTTCCTGGCAATCTGAACGGTGTTCAGGCGGAGACGGACCTTCTGCATCTCATCACTTGTATTCTGGAGGGCTTCCCGCAGCTCATTTCTCCGGAGCTTCTTCTCCTCGAGGCCGCCTCGCAGGCGCTCCTCCTCTTTTTTCAGTCTGGCCGTGCTCTCCGTCAGTTCCTCGATCTCCCGACGTCTCCCCAGGAGATTGTCCTGGTTGCGGAATGCGCCGCCTGTGATCGAGCCGCCGGGCGCAAAGGACTCGCCCTGCAGTGTCACCATGTAGACGCTGTGCTGATAGCGTCTGCCGATGGCGATGGCGTGATCGATATTGTCCACAACGAGAATGCGGCCAAGCAGGTATTCGCACAGTGTGCGGTACTCCGCTTTGCATTTCACTAAGGAAGAAGCCACGCCGATGACGCCTTCTTCTTTCTCTGCGGCCGGATTGGACAGGGCTCTCGCCTTGATGCTCGTGAGGGGCAGAAATGTCGCGCGCCCGAATTTGTTCCTTTTCAGAAACTCGATGAGGTACTTGGCCGTCGCCTCATTGTCAGTGACAATGTTGCGGATGCTTCCCCCAAGAGCTGTCTCAATAGCTGTCTCATACTGCTTTGGCGAGCTGATGAGGTCTGCAACGACGCCCCGGATTCCGGTATTCCTGCTTCTTTGCTCCATCACCTTCCGGATACCGTTCCCGTAGCCGTCATAGCTCTCGGTCATGGCCTTGATGGACTCCAGGCGGGAGGATTCCCTGTGATAGCTGGTCGTGACTTGGTCCAGCTCCTGGTTCATCTCCCCCATTTCGGTGCGGATAGAGCCAAGAAGCTTCTCTTCGGACGCTTCCTTCCCGCTCAGGGACTCCAGCTTCTCCTTCAGGGCACTGATCTCTTCATCGTATTTCCCGGCCTCTTTTGCGTTGGCCTGCTCTTCCTCCCGGATGCGGAGAAGCCTTCCCCCGATCTGGGAGCGGCGAATCTCCATCTGCTCCAGCATGGTGCCGTAGCGCTGGATATTTCCTTTGACGGAGGCGCGGTCCTGAAGCACATCGATGACTTCGTTCTTCGCCTGCTCTATCGCTTCCTCGGTCTCAAAGATGGAGGAATCGATCTCCGCCAGGCGCCCGGACTGAAGCTCTTCCTCTTCGCTGACAGCGCGGCGCATCTCCTCGGCGGATCTGAGCTCTGCCTCATAAGCGCGCATCTGCTCTTCCTTCTGGGCGGTCTCGCTGCGCAGCTGGGCAAGTCTCTCCTCATACTGCTTTCCGGAGATCTCTATCGTCCGGATCTGCTCATTCATGAGGTCGACCTGTCCGCTCAGCTGCTGGCGGATCAGAGCATTCTTCGATGCCTGGTCGCTGATCGTAAGGATGGAAGCATCTATGGACTCCAGTTCCCGGTCGATTGCCTCATATTCTTCTTTTGTGCGGTCAAATTCCGCCCTTGTCTCCGCCAGGTCCCCCTCGGCAATCTCCTGCCTTGAGGTGATCTCCTCCAGCTGTTTGCCACTGCGCTCCTCTTCGATAAGGAAGAGGTTGACATCCAGGTCCTTCAGCTGCTGCTTCTTCTCGAGATAGACCTTCGCGGTCTCGGACTGTTTGCGGAGCGGCTCCAGCTGTGAGGTCAGTTCTGAGAGGATGTCCGTGACCCTGAGGAGATTCTGCTGCTCCTCGTCGAGCTTCTTCAGGGCGGCTTTCTTTCTCCGCTTGAACTTGACGATGCCGGCGGCCTCGTCGAAGAGCTCGCGCCTCTCCTCGGACTTCGCAGAGAGGATCCGGTCGATCTGGCCCTGTCCGATGATGGAGTAGCCCTCCTGGCCGATTCCGGTGTCGTAGAAGATCTCATTGATGTCTTTGAGCCTGACGGGAGCATTGTTGATCAGATACTCACTCTCTCCGGAGCGGTAGAGGCGGCGCGTGACTGTCACCTCCTCATAGTCGAGTTCAAGCACGTGGTCCGAATTGTCAAAGGTAATGGACACTGACGCGAAACTCTGCGGCTTCCTCAGCTCCGTACCGGCAAAGATCACGTCCTGCATGCTCCCGCTTCGAAGCTGCTTCGCGCTCTGCTCTCCCAGAACCCAGCGGACGGCATCCGCTACATTGGACTTTCCGCTTCCGTTAGGTCCCACAATTCCGGTGATTCCCTCCTGGAACTCAAAGACCAGTTTATTCGCAAAGGACTTAAAGCCCTGTACTTCTATGGATTTCAGATACATAGACTGCCTTTCCTTAAGGCTGCAGCAGATTCAGCGTGTTGCGGGCTGCCTCCTGCTCTGCGGCCTTTTTGGTTCTTCCCTTTCCGATCCCCCGGATCTCACTGTCCACTACCGCGGCAACAGTGAAGATCCTGTCGTGAGGAGGACCCTCCTCACCGATAAGCCGGTACTCTACCTGCACTCCCTTGATCGTCACGACCTCCTGCAGCAAGGTCTTGCGGTCCCGGAAAAGATCCTCCTGCTTCAGATCCAGAAGAATAAAAGTCCGCACCAGGGAGCGGGCCTCTTCAAATCCCCCGTCCAGGAAGACGGCCCCGATCAGGGCCTCCGTCGCGTCAGAAATGATGGAGTCTTTTGTCCGGCCGCCCATCTGTTCTTCCCCTTTTCCGAGGCGGAGATAAGAAGGAAGTCCCAGGTCTCTCGCACATTTTGCAAGAGAGGGCTCACATACCATGCTGGCCCTGGTGGTGGAGAGCTTCCCCTCCCCCATACCGGGGTACAGGTGATAGAGATACTCAGAGCACACTGCCTCGAGAACGGCATCCCCCAGAAACTCCAGTCTCTCATTGTCCGCAAGCTTCTCACGCCTGTGCTCGTTGGCATAGGAGCTGTGCGTCATAGCCATCTCCAGCAGATGACGGTTCCGAAACGTATAATGAATCTTCTCTTCCAGTTCAGATAACAGCGCCGCTTTCATCCCTGATGCTCCACTTCTTTCAGCATTGCTGCGGCATCCCGCAGCGTCACAATTCTCTTTATGGAATCTGTCCCGAAGGAAACCCTGCAGTACTCCTCTATGCGCGCCAGAATCTCAAAGAGCTCCAGTGAATCCGCCCCCAGGTCGTCAATAAAGCGCGTCCTCTCCTTTAAGGAAGAAACGTCCGCATGAAGGACTTCTGCAGTGATCTCCCGGACGATTCGTAATTCACTCTCCATCCGCTTTCTCTCCTTTGGCTGCGGCTGAGCCATCCTTCTTCTTCAATTCACGCATCACAGCGGCCTGCTGTTCCAGTCTCTCTTTAATCTTTTCATTGATATTCTCTCTGTAGAATGTCAGGCACTGTTCGACCGCCACCTTGAATTCCACTTCTTTGGAATTGCCGTGGGCCTTCACAACCAGGCCTTTCAAGCCGAGCAGAGGAGCGCCGCCGTATTTCGAAGCATCAAAGTCCTTGAGTGCTTTCTTCAGCGGACCGACGGCAAGTGCGCCGCCGATCATGCCGCGGACACTGCTCATCATTCCCTTCTTTGCCACGCGGTAGATCGTGTGGGCCGTTCCCTCATACATCTTCATGATCAGGTTCCCGGAAAATGCATCCGTCACGAGGACATCTGCCGCACCGGCAGGAATGTCCCTGGCTTCTACGGAACCAATGAAATTGATCTCTTTGCAGTCCTTTAAGAGTGGGAAGGTCTCCTTGACGAGGGCATTCCCCTTCTCCTCCTCTGCGCCTACGTTGACGATGCCGACCCGGGGGCTCTTGATCTTGAGGGCATTTTCCACATAGATGGAACCCATCTGGGCAAACTGCAGCAGCCATGCCGGTCTGGCATCCATATTCGCCCCGCAGTCGATCAGAAGGCTCATCCCTTTCTCCGTCGGCATGAGCGCTCCGAGAGGCGGACGCTCCACGCCCTTGATTCTGCCCACGAGAACCTGGCCGCCCACCAGGATCGCGCCGGTGTTGCCTGCAGAGATGAATGCATCCGCTTCTCCCCGCCTGACCATCTTCATCCCGCGCACAATGGAGGAATCCTTCTTCTTGTCTATGGCATTGACCGGCGGCTCCGCCATCTCTATGCTCTGGGTGCAGTGCACGACAGTGACGGCATCCCCTTTATAAGCGGTGCCCGCAAGCTCCGCACGAATCTTTTCTTCATCGCCTAGAAGGATGAGCTCCAGTACTTCGTTCTCCAGGAGTGCTGCGACAGCTCCTCTGACCGGCGCTGCAGGCGCGTTGTCTCCACCCATCGCATCAATGGCAACTCTAATTTTCTCCATGCTCTCTCCTCTGATAACAAATGATCCGTTACTATTTGCAGCCCCTCCCGCTGCAGGTCACAGACCATCCGTGCTTCGCACGTATGTCGCAGCGAAAGCTGCTTATGTCTGAGGC
>CADCQE010000044.1 GCA_902803505.1 uncultured Lachnospiraceae bacterium
GAGGCAGTGGAGTCGGAAGCAGTGGAATCTGAGGCTGCTGCGTCGGAAGCTGCCAAATAATCGTTACTATTCCAATCTGCAATCAGAACCTGTCTCATTCATGCAAGCATGATGAGCCGGAACCTGATTGCAGATCGGCCGTGAATAGTAACCCTGAGTGTTCATGCAAAGAAAAGAAAGAGGGCGTCCCGCTATGGGGCGCCCTCTTCGATTGCCTGTTCTCTCATGCGATTGTGTCGATCCTGGCGTTCACGGCGTCGCGCATCTGGGCGACCTGTTCGGCGGAGGTCTCCTTGTCAGAGGATACAGCGTAGTAATAGAACTTGATCTTGGGCTCCGTGCCGGAGGGCCTCATGGCGAACCAGCAGCCGTCGTCCATGGTGACCTTCAGGACATTGGAGGCGGGGATATCTTCGTACCCATTGATGTAGTCTATGTAGGTGCTGACATGTTCCGGCCCGAACTGCTCCGGCTTCTCCTTCCGGAAGACGTCCATGATCCTTCCGATGCGGTCGGCCCCTTCTTTTCCTTTCAGGACGACGGAGACCTGGATTTCCGCAAAATAGCCATACTTTTCATAGAGCTGATCCAGGGCTTCCCGCAGGGTGAGGCCGTTCTTCTTGTAATAGGCGGCCATTTCCATGATCAGCAATGCGGCACAGATGCCGTCCTTGTCGCGCACGGCTTCTCCCGGCGCACATCCTATGCTCTCTTCGTAGCCGAAGAAATAGGTGTAGCCTTCTTCGGTGAGGCGGGGAATGACACCGCAGATATTCTTAAAGCCGGTGAGTGCCTCGTAGACCTTGATTCCGTAGCTCTCGCAAATCGTCTTTCCGAAATTGCCTGTCACGATGGATTTGATCATGGCGGCGCGCTCCGGAAGAGTCCCGGCGGCTTTCTGGCTTGCCGCCATATATGCGATGAGGAGGGCGCCGGTCTGATTGCCGTTAAGTGGGGTGTAGCTGCCGTCTTCATTCTGCAGTTCAACCGCCATGCGGTCGCTGTCCGGGTCCGTAGCGATCAGGACCTGGGCACCCCGCTCCCGTCCGAGCTTCTCCGCCAGCTCAAAGCCTTTGGGATCTTCGGGGTTGGGATAGCCGACGGTTGTGAATTCAGGATCCGGATCCTTCTGCTCGGGGACGATGGCGAAATTCGTGTAGCCGAGCTCTTTCGCGAGGGTCTCCATGGGAATGCTGCCCGCGCCGTTGAGCGGAGTGTAGACCACGGACACGCTCTTGTCCAGCTCCTCGTCCGGACGCTGCCGCATGGACTTGACGTAGTCGTAGTAGCTGCGGTCCATTTCCTCGCCGAGCATGATGACAAGGCCCTTCGCCTTTGCCTCTTCAAGAGGAAGGGAGGGGAATGTGTCGAAGAGGTCCAGGGCCTGGATTTCTTTCAGGATGCCGTCGGACACCTCTCCGGAGATCTGGGCGCCGTCTTCCCAGTAGACCTTGTAGCCGTTATATTCTTTCGGATTGTGGCTTGCGGTCATGTTGATCCCGGCCACAGCCCCTACTTTCCGGATGGTGTAGGACAGCTCCGGAGTTGGGCGCAGAGAGGGGAAGAGGTAGACACGGATGCCGTTTCCGGCGAGGATCTGTGCTGCCAGCTCGGAGAATTCTTTCGAATTATAGCGGCAGTCATAGGCGAAGGCGACACCTTTTGCGGGATCCTCTCCTGAATGCAGGATGTAATTGGCGATGCCTTGTGTAGCGCGGCCCACGGTGAATTCGTTCATGCGGTTGGTTCCGGCTCCGCAGATGCCCCTGAGGCCGGCAGTGCCGAATACGATCTCCTGGTAGAAGCGGTCGGTGATCTCTGCGTCATTTCCATCAATTGCCAGGAGTTCCTTGTAAAAAGGATGATCCTTTGGCAGCTTTTCCAGCCACAGCTGATACTGTTCCTTTGCACCCATTGCTTTCTCTCCTTCCATAATTATGGTGTTGTGTTCTATTTTAGCAGATGTCAGGGGATTTGGGCAGAGGGATTTGGCGCAGCAGCGGAAGCGCCCCCCTTGACGCAGCGACAAAGCAAGCGATACAATAAGTTTTGTTTTCCTTTCAAATCTATGAGGGCTTGAAAATGCGGATCAGTGAATTACTACAGGAACGAATGGTTTTGTCTCTTGAGGTCTTTCCGCCAAAGACGGATGCCGGTATGGATAAGCTCTGCGGGAAGGACGGCAGCTTGGAGCGCTTCTATGAACTCCGGCCGGATTACATCTCCTGTACTTACGGCGCCGGGGGCTCGAACATCGGGAGGAACCTGGAGGTGCTGAAGCGGATCAAAGCCGACGGCAAGTGCATCCCGATGACGCATTTTAATTGCATTCGGAATACGAAGGACGGAATCCGGGATCAGCTGCAGACGTATCTTGACAGCGGCGTCGGGCATGTGCTCGCGCTAAGGGGCGACCTGCCCGTGGATGCAGGCGGTACCTGCGGGGATTTTCACCACGCGACGGAGCTTGTCAAATTCATACGCCGGGAGTTCGGCGACAAGTTCGATATCGCCGTGGCGGGATCCCCGGAAGGCCATCTGCATTGCAGGAGCCTGAATGCGGATATTACTTTCTTAAAGCAGAAGCAGGACAACGGCGCGAATTTCATTCTGACGCAGCTGTGCTGGGACATGGAGCAGTTTAAGCGCTGGTACGATGCCATCCGGAAGGCGGGGGTCACTATGCCTGTGGACATCGGTGTGATGCCGGTGCTGGACATCTCCGCTGTCATCAATATGTCCCTCAGCCGCAACGGATGTGCGATCCCCGGTGAGCTGGCGAGGCTCATGTCCCTCTACTGGATCTTCCCGAATCCCTTCGCCCCGAAGGATGCGGAGGAGCTGATCGCCCAGAAGAAAGCTTCCTTCCGGAAAGCGGGCATAGAGTACACGATACGCCTGATCGATGAATACAGGGCGCTCGGGGTAAACGGGATACATCTCTACACGCTGAACAAATATGAGGCGGTGTCTCAGATTGTCAGAGAGAGCGGTATCACTGATATCATATAAGGAGCAGGTAAAATGGGAGAAGTGAAGTCAGACATTGCCATTGCGCAGGAGACACCGATGCTACCCATCACTCAGATCGCAGAAGCGGCGGGTGTGGATGGGCAGTATCTGGAGCAGTACGGGAAATACAAAGCGAAGGTGGATTACAATATCCTGAAGACCCTGAAAAAGCCGGACGGTAAGCTGATCCTCGTAACTGCGATCAATCCGACTCCCGCAGGGGAGGGGAAGACCACGACGACTGTGGGCCTTGCGGACGGCATACGGAGAATCGGCAAAAATGTCATGCTTGCCCTCAGGGAGCCGTCTCTCGGACCGGTCTTCGGGGTCAAAGGGGGAGCGGCCGGCGGCGGCTATGCACAGGTGGTGCCGATGGAGGACATTAACCTGCATTTTACAGGAGATATCCATGCCGTGGGCGCGGCCAACAATCTTCTTTCGGCAATGGTTGACAATCACATCTTTCAGGGAAATGCGCTGAACATCGACCCCAGAAAGATCACCTGGCGGCGCTGCGTGGATATGAATGACCGTCAGCTCCGCAGCGTGGTGAACGGTCTTGGCGGAAGGACGAACGGCACTCCCAGGGAGGACGGCTATGACATCACGGTGGCTTCAGAGATCATGGCTGTGCTGTGTCTCGCCAGTGATATCCGGGACCTGAAGGAGCGGCTCGCCCGCATCGTCGTCGGCTACACCTACGGCAAGCCTTCGGAGCAGAAGCCTGTCACCGCGGGCGACCTGAAGGCCGAGGGCGCGATGGCGGCTCTCCTGAAGGATGCCCTGAAGCCGAATCTTGTGCAGACCCTGGAGCACACTCCGGCTTTTGTCCACGGGGGGCCATTTGCGAATATCGCCCACGGGTGCAATTCGGTGACCGCTACGCGGACGGCCCTGAAGCTGGCGGATTACGTCATCACGGAGGCGGGCTTCGGCGCGGATCTGGGCGCTGAGAAGTTTTTTGATATTAAATGCCGCATGGCAGGCCTGAAACCGGACTGCGTCGTGCTGGTAGCCACGGCCCGGGCGCTCAAATACAACGGCGGCGTCCCTAAGGGGGAGACCGGGAAGGAGAATCTTAAGGCGCTCGAAAAAGGGCTGCCGAACCTCCTTCACCATGTGCGGAACATCACAGAAATCTTTCGCTTGCCCTGCGTCGTGGCGATCAACCGCTTTCCGCAGGACACGGAGGCGGAGCTGGATCTGATCCGGCGCAAGTGCGCAGGGCTCGGCGTCCGGGCAGTGCTGTCCGAGGTCTGGGCGAAGGGAGGCGAGGGAGGCCTTGATCTCGCCCGGGAGGTGCTCTCTCTTGCGGAGCAGCCGAATGATTTTTCTTATGCATATGAGCTGGATCGCCCGATCAAGGAAAAGATCACGAAGATCGTCACGGACATCTACGGAGGGAAGGGAGCGGCCTTTACGGCTCAGGCGGAGAAGCAGATTGAGATGCTTACAGCACTCGGCTTCGCTCAGCTTCCCATCTGTGTCGCCAAGACCCAGTACTCCCTGTCCGACGACCCGGCTCTCCTTGGTGAGCCCAAGGACTTTCAGGTCACAGTGAGGGACGTGAAGGTCTCCGCGGGCGCCGGCTTCCTGGTGGCATTGACCGGGGAGATTATGACGATGCCGGGACTTCCGAAGGCCCCTTCTGCGGAGCGCATTGATATCGATGAGAACGGCGTCATCAGCGGGCTTTTCTGAGAGTTGGAGCTGCCGGCGCTGATCGAAGGATCGGAGGGATGGAAATATGGATTTTACAAATAGCAGCTGCAGGGACTTTGTCGCCGTGCTCGCGTCGGCCCAGCCGGTGCCGGGGGGCGGCGGGGCGGCAGCTCTCGTGGGAGCCATAGGGGCGGCTCTCGGAAATATGGTCGGCTCTTTAACAGTGGGCAAGAAGAAATACGCCGCAGTGGAAGAGGAAATGCTCGCCCTGAAAGAGAAATGCACCGTGCTGCAGACGACGCTCCTTGACCAGGTGAAGGCAGACGCGGAGGGATTCCAGCCGCTGGCCAGAGCGTACAGCATTTCCAGAGAAGACCCGGAGAGAGAGCAGATCCTGGAGGAGGCGGCGAAGACCGCCTGCGAGGTGCCGGTCCGGATCATGGAGCTGTGCGCGGAGGCCATTGAGCTGACGGAGCAGTTTGCGAAGAAAGGGACGTCTTTCGCGGTCTCTGACGCCGGATGCGCGGCTGTCTTACTGAAGGCGGCGATGGAGGCGGCGTCTCTCAATGTATACGTCAATACGAAGAGCCTGAAAGACCGCTCTTATGCGAAGCGCGTGAACAGTAAATGTGAGAAGCTGCTGGAGATATCCGGCAAAAAGGCGGAGGATACCTACCGCTGTGTGAGGGAGAGTTTCTTTGTATGAGCAAAGCCAGATTGTTGCTTGGGAGAGAGGCTGCGGCATCTCTGGATCAGAGAACAAGTGAGGCAGCGGCGGCGCTGAAGGCAGCGGGAATTACGCCGGCTCTCGCGATTGTGCGCTGCGGAGAGAATGCCTCTGATCTGGCCTATGAGGCGGGTGTGCTGAAGCGGAGTAAAGCGGCGGGCATAGAGGTCCGCAGAGTGATCCTTAAGGAGAACTGCGAAAAGGAGTCCCTGATCCGGGAGATCCACAAGCTGAATGAGGATCCTGGTGTGCACGGAGTGCTGATGTTCCGGCCCCTTCCGAAGGCGCTGAAGCCCTATGAGGGCGGGATCTGTAACGAGCTCAGTCCCGAAAAGGATGTCGACTGCATGACAGATCTGAGCAATGCCGGAGTGTATGAGGGGAAGGAGCTCGGCTTTCCGCCCTGCACCCCCTCGGCCTGTATGGAGATTCTTGATTACTACGGCATAGACCTCGAGGGAAAGAACGTCGCGGTCATCGGACGCTCGCTGGTTGTGGGAAGACCCCTGGCGATGATGCTGATGGCCAGACATGCCACAGTGACGATTTGCCACACACGTACCCGGGACATCCCTTCCATCACGAGGAGGGCGGATGTGATCGTGAGCTCCGCAGGCGTTTTGAACAGTCTGACCGCTGAGCATGTGCGGGAGGGGCAGGTCGTGATTGACGTGTCGATCAATTGGGACCCGTCCGGGAAGGGCGGCAAAGGCGGGATCGCGGGCGATGCTGCTTTTGATGAGATCGAAGGGATCGCAGGGGCGATTACCCCGGTTCCCGGAGGTGTCGGCGCTGTCACTACTTCTGTCCTTTTCAGCCATGTCGTGACGGCCGCGCAGCGGCAAAAGGGAAAAGGGTAATCGTTCGCATGAGAGAATTATTTGACCTGTGGTTTGCTTTTTTCAAGATCGGCTGCGTCAATTTTGGCGGGGGCTATGCCATGCTGCCCCTTCTGGAGAAGGATCTGGTCAAAAAGCGCGGCTGGACGACAATGGATGAACTGACAGACTACTATGCCATCGGCCAGTGCACACCGGGCATTATTGCCCTGAATGTCTCCACCTTTATCGGATACAAAAGGAAGGGCACGGCGGGCGCCTTCACTTCTACGCTGGGCTTTCTTACGGGGCCCATTGCGATCATCATCCTGATCGCCGCTTTTTTAAAAAATTTTGCCCAGATGCCTGTTGTCCAGCATGCCTTTGCCGGCATCCGCATCTGTGTCTGCGTCCTGATCCTCCAGGCGATCGTGAAGCTCTGGAAGAAGTCTGTGGTCGATAAGCTGTCCTTTTTGCTCTATCTGATCGTGTTCTTCTTCGCCGGCTTCAGCGCGATTCTTCCTTTCAAGGTCCCCGCTGCGGTCCTTGTCATTGCGGCAGGGGTATTCGGCATTTTCTTTGGAAAAAGCGGACAGGATTCTTCTGCCCCTGAGAAGACAAAGGAGGGGAAGGCATGAACATCCTTCTGCAGCTGGCATTTGAATTCTTTAAGACGGGCCTCTTTGCCGTCGGCGGCGGCCTGGCCACGCTCCCCTTCCTCTATGAGATCTCCGCGAAGACGCATTGGTTTTCGTATGAGGATATCGCGGATATGATCGCTATCTCGGAGTCCACGCCCGGGGCCATCGGCATCAATATGTCCACCTACGCGGGCTATAAGACGGCCGGGGTTCCCGGCGGGATCTGCGCGACACTGGGGCTTGC
>CADCQE010000045.1 GCA_902803505.1 uncultured Lachnospiraceae bacterium
TGTCATTATGTAGTAGAAAGGAGATTTCTGATGGCTACAGATATTGGAATTGATTTAGGGACTGCGAGTATCCTGGTGTATGTTAAAGGCAAAGGCGTTGTGCTGAAAGAGCCATCCGTTGTAGCATTTGACGTAGATACCAGAAAAATAAAAGCAATCGGCGAGGAAGCTCGTCTGATGATCGGCCGTACACCCGGTAATATAGTGGCAGTGAGACCCTTAAGACAGGGCGTGATCAGTGACTACTCCGTAACGGAGAAGATGCTGAAGTATTTTGTTCATAAGGCAGTAGGAAAGAGCCTTTTCGGAAGAAAGCCCCGTATCTCTGTCTGTGTACCCAGCGGTGTTACGGAAGTGGAGAAGAAGGCAGTAGAAGATGCTACTTACGCTGCCGGAGCTCGTGATGTTAAGATCATTGAGGAGCCGGTGGCTGCAGCGATCGGTGCCGGGATCGACATTGCAAAACCTTGCGGGAATATGATCGTTGATATCGGTGGAGGTACTTCTGATATCGCCGTTATTTCCCTTGGAGGAACGGTTGTCAGCACTTCCATCAAGGTTGCGGGAGATGACTTTGATGAGGCGATCGTAAGATACATGAGAAAGAAGCATAATCTTCTGATTGGTGACAGGACCGCAGAGGATATCAAGATACAGGTGGGCAGTGCCTACCCGCGTGCTGAGGAGTCTTCCATAGAAGTCCGGGGCAGGAATCTGGTTACCGGTCTTCCAAAGACGGTGGCAGTGACCTCCGAGGAGACGAGAGAAGCTTTGCGTGAAGCTACCGCACAGATCGTAGAAGCGGTACACAGTGTTCTGGAGAGAACTCCGCCGGAACTGGCGGCAGATATTTCCGACAGAGGTATCGTACTTACCGGCGGCGGCAGCATGCTTCAGGGACTGGAGCAGCTGATCGAGGAGAAGACAGGAATCACAACCATGACAGCTGATGACCCGATGACTGCAGTTGCCATCGGAACAGGCCAGTACATTGAGTACCTTGGCGGAAGATAGGAAGTGAATTCAGAAAGCATGGAACATCTGGAGGGTTATGTCAGCCACATCCGGTATCATAATGAAGAGAACGGATATACCGTTCTTGAGATGGAAACAACCCACGGGGACGAGATCCTCGTGGGATATTTTCATTATATAGATGAAGGGGAGTACCTGAGCGCGGAATGTGAATTCACAGACCATCCGGTACACGGACCCCAGTACCAGATGAAGTCCTATACGGTCAAAAAACCGGAGAACCGGGAGGCCATGGAACGCTATCTTGCTTCCGGGGCGATCAAGGGGATCGGGGCTGCGCTGGCCAAGCGTATTGTCAAAAAATTCAAGGGAGATACCTTTGACATCATAGAAAAAGAGCCGGAACGGATAGCGGAGGTGAAGGGGATCTCCCTGAAGAAGGCCATGGACATCGCGGTCCAGTTCCAGGAAAAACAGGAGATGAGACAGGCCATGATGTTTCTCTCTGAATATGGCATTGCCAGTCATTACGCGGTACGTATTTATGAAGAGTATGGAGACCAGATGTATGACATTCTGAGATCCAATCCCTACAAGCTGGCAGAAGATATCCACGGAATCGGATTTACGGCTGCGGACGGGATCGCGGCAAAGATGGGGATCCCTCCGGATTCGGATTACCGCATCTGTGCGGCCATGCTCTATGTGCTGCAGCAGGGGATCGGAGCCGGACATGTATATCTTCCCAGGCAGATTCTTTGCCGCAACGCCGGGCAGCTCCTCTCGGTAGCGCCAGAGTATGTGGAAGACCACCTCATGGAGATGGTCCTGGAAAAGAAACTGATGGTCCGCACTGTGGGTGAGGAAGACCAGGTCTATCTGAGTTCTTTTTATTTTATGGAGCTCAACACTGCCCGCATGCTTCGGGACCTGGATGTGTCCTATCCTGTCTCGGAACAGAGGCTGAAGGAGATGGAAGAGCAGCTGTCTGAGGATACGGATTTTGAGATCGATCCCATGCAGCTGAA
>CADCQE010000046.1 GCA_902803505.1 uncultured Lachnospiraceae bacterium
CATTGAGCTGAACAGTTTCCACCTGCTTTTTGTCCTTGACGCCCTTGTAGATCATCACGGTATGTCCCATCTCAGACAGCGCACGGCCCAGACCGATTTCCTGGCTGTTATAAAAGCCCTTGATCCCGAAGCGCTTCATCATCGTGCAGAGAATTGCGAGCTTCATTCTTAGCTGTCCTTTCTTACCTGTGGATCGGTGTTGCGCTGTGCATTGCCCACAAGCAGGGTCTCAATTTCGTCCAGATCGGAAATATCCTCTTTCGGCACTTTGTACACAAACGGCGTTTTCTTATTCTTCCGGCGCAGTATTTTCGGATTTGTAAAGAACGACTTCAGCATGGATGTCACGAGCTTATAGGCAAGCGTTGCCAGGATGCCGAGCGCGCAGGCAACAAAGACATGGACAAAGGAGCTTGTGAAAGGGCCAAGCTTCCTGGATGCAAATTCATAGGCGAACCATGCCGTATCACGCCAGTAGCGTTCGAAAAGATAGGTGCCGAAGGTACCGGTGGATAGGAGCGACCAGACCGCCGCCGTTGTCCCGGAGACAGGATGACGCCTGAACCAGGCCTTTGCCGCATAGAACACAGTGATGCTCGGAATGGCAACGAAGGTATTCATGAAGGTCTGTGATTCCGCTTCCGACCATTGTCCCACATAGGCCATCTTCCACTCGGTAAGCATATAGCCAGCGCCGATGGCAAGCACGCTGAGCATGACAAGGATCGCAAAATTCTCCAGATTGATGCGCTCCGGCTTCATGGTACGATCAATGTAGAAGCCGAAGAGTGTAAAAAGCACGTAATTCTGGCTGGTAAAGAGAACAAAATCCCAGCTGTGCGTCTGCGATCCGTGGAACCAGAAATAGTCTGCCACACTGATGAGCTGTGTCAGCAGATACAGTCCCAGCAGCCAGAGGTAATCCTGCTCCCGCATACACCTGGCAAGCTTGCGCAGGAACGGCAGCGTCAGGAGCAGGGCAAGATATGTATAGAGATACCACAGCGGCGTCATGACATTCCCCGTATAAAGCCGTACGAGAAAGTCATAGATCGAAAAATTCTTATCCTGATTATAGTAGTAGACATAGTTGATGATGGAAACCACCAGCAGGATCATCACAAAGCGCTTTACACGGCGAGTCAGGATCGTGCGCCAGCTCTCCTCCCGCCCCAGAAGCAGGGCGCCGGAGGCCATGAAAAACAGGGGCACCGCAATCTTGTCAAAGAGAGACACACACAGATACAGCAGATGCTGCGGCATGTCAAGAACTCTATTAAAGAGCGCAAAGCCATTACTGGTGTGGTTCCAGAGCACCAGATAAATGGCCAGGACCTTCAGTACGTCCAGATACGTCTTGGTGCTTGCGGGAACCGGAATATAGCGTGTGATAAAGCTGAGCACCGTGCCGGGCTTGTAGGCCCGTTTGAAGCGTGTCTTCTCTGCCGGCGGCAGATCAGGTGTAACCTTTTCAGGATCAAAGCCTTCCGGCAGCTCCTGCGGCAGGTCATCCTCGGTGGCCTCTTCGCTGTCGACGATCAGAATGTCCCCGGAAAGACTCTGGGCCTGCTTCCTTTTGGCCGCGGCCAGCGCATCCTTTTCCGCGCGGATACGGTTTTTTTCCGCCTGCAGCTTTTCTTTCCGGGCCACGGCATACAGCATCCATCCATAAACCAGCGGAGTAACCGCAGTCAGGGGGTAGCCGCAGCGGATTTCACCGTTGACATGGCTCATAAACAGGCCGAGAAAGAGAATGACCACCGGGACCTGCCCGAGAAGAGAGAGCAGTGAACGCTTTTTGGCGGTATAGCCGAAGGCGACAGCGCACAGCCACATATAAAGGCCTGTGCCGATGAAGAGCCTTGCCGCAGGAACCTTCAGCCAGCCATTCCAGTAGTCACAAATATCATAAGCATTCTCATTCGCATAGCCGACCTGAAGCTTGTCGTCAATGTCCGGGATATAGACACGCAGTTGAGGGGAATCGAACCAGGGGTTCATGTGCTCAAAGCTGTCCATCACGATTGCTTTCAGAAAGATGCCCGGATGCCGCAGGAACATTTTCCGATACAGATCCCAGAATTCCCGATGATCCTCGCCGGTGCCATGGTAGGTAAGCTTCACCGCGTCCGAAATCATCGGGTTATATTCCCGCACGATCGTATCGAAGTCCAGCGTTCTGTTGATAATCTGCTTTTCCTTGTCCGACATCTCATTCTGGCAGGTCCGGCAGTACAGGGCTGTCTGCTGAAACTGCATGCTGCAGATTTCAGATTCCCATTCCGGCTGTATGTCAAGCGCCGGATAGACGACCTGATTGCAGAATGTAAAAATGCCCACAACAGAAATCAAGCAGAATACATACGGGAGAAAATACTTTTTCCAGTGGACAAAAGCGACGATCACAAGGCTGATGATGCCGATAAAACATGCCGCGCGCCGGGTAAAAGAAATGGCCAGAACAAGAATACCCAGCAGGATCACATTGGACAGGCTTTTTTTCGGTTCCTGTATGCAGCGAAGATAGTGGATGAAGAAGAGCAGAAAACAGCCCGTGTGTAACACGTCCGTCACAATCAGCTGCATCGCGTTCTGCCACACAGGATTGATGCCGAAAAACAGAATACAGACGATATAAAGCTTCCGTGAACGGGTATAGCGAAAACACTCCTCCGCAACAAACGCCATGGCCAGACCGTTAAGCAGCACCTGCGCGATTACGGACAGGAACAGCCCCAGCCCTTCGTTCCCGACAGCAAGGCCGAACTGATAGAGATACCCGAACACCAGTGTGGAGAGAATGGGGGGTGCGGCGGTGATTCCTTCCGGTCCGGCAACGGAGCGGATCTGATTGAGGGTATCGGCCATGGCGGAACCGGGGCAGCAATAATACAGTCCCGGTATCCAGCAAAGTACGATTAGTAAAAAGGCAATCAAAAAATGCCGTCTGTTCCCGCGCGAAGTCGCCTCATCCCGTTGGTTGACGGCATTTGCCGCTTTGTCACAGAAGTGAAAAACGGTCTCCGTCCCCATTGTACACATGCACGTAAAACCGAACAATACCAGCAGATTGATCTTCAAGCCGCCCGGCAGGAAGATTTCATGCAGTTCGGTGTGCTCCATGCTGAGGCTGACCAGCATGTTAAAGCCGAGCGCCAGTCCGACGATCAGGCCGGGAATGCTGATGCGGGAGACACAGCGGGAGAGCAGCAGATATGACGCAGCAGTCAGCAGCACGATGAGCAGCACCGGTGTCCCGTTCAGCGCGTCACGCAAAAGGGCACCCTCTCCCGCATTCTGATACTGCGTGATGCTCTCCTGTGCGCGTACAAAGACGAATACGCACACACTCACCGCCGAAAAGAGCGATGCAAACAGGAGAAGCATCAGGCCGGTCGGAGAGCCGGTATAGATTTTTCCGAGTTTTTGCTTCATAGTTTTTCTTTCCGGGCGGACGGGCCGCCTCGTTTTATGATTCTTTTCCCCGACAGCAGTCGCAGAAGCAAACGAGCTCATAGCGCCTTGCCGTCAGTGTTTCGGGGTCGGCGTTATGGCGATCCATGCGTTTGGTCCGCTCGTCATAACAGAGTGACTTTTGCAGCTCAAGAAGCTTTTGAACCTTCTGTTCTTCCGGCATACCGTAAAACATCAGGTCGATAAACGGCAGCTCATACGCCGGGGAATTGTAGCTATAGGCGTATTTGTTCATCGTCTCCGGTCTGTCTGTGCCGAGACGCCGGTTAAGGGTATCGAGATCCCGGTCATAGGCCAGGGCTTTATTGAAATCCCTGCAGCGAAACAGGCGGTAATCCGGTCGAAGCTGTCTGATGTGCGCATAGCCGAAGAGTTCAAAGAGATGGTATCCCTCCTCCTGGGTCAGGATATCCACCTTCTGCGGTCTGAAGATTTTCATGCGCAGTCCCGCATACTTCACATATTGCTTGGCATAGAGGCTGATAAATGCCTTGCGCGGACGTTTCATTGCACCGAAATGCCGGATAAGCCCGTTGTTATGCACGCCGAAATACTCTTTTTCCAGAAGCTTCAGATGCCGTTCGGTCTGACGGCGGATCTCCGCGTCCTCCCGATGCCGCAGAAGCAGCAGACCGCTGAGTGCGAACCACACCTGATGGTTGAGGGTGCAGTCATAGCTCAGCACAGTCCCGTCCGGCTCCACGCGCTTCCAGAAGCCGGTCTTCACATCAAAGCGCTGCGAGTGGAAAATTGCCGCCGCGCAGTCCAGATAAGCTTCCTCTCCAAAGGTTTCATAGGCATATACCAACGCCTCGATCGTCCAGGCCTGACCGATCAGGCCGTTCAGGTGGTCCGAAGCCCCGTGCACCACACAGGCAATCGCGCCGGAGCTGCTCCTCTCCTGCTCCTCCAGAAGATACCGGGCAAAGCGCAGGGCCAGCGTGCGGTATTTTTCCTCCCCTTTGGTTTTCCACAGGTAAGCATATATGATCAGCCAATGGGCGGTATTGCGCACCGGTGTATCGGTACAGCCGTAGGGGCCGTTGCTGCCGGGATTTGCGTGACCGTTCTTCAGAAAGGCATCATACCTTGCGTCCGCACATTCGGTCAGGAGCTGATCAATCGCCTGCAGATCAAATTTCGGATACTGTACACCTGTCTTGTCGGTATCCAGAAACTGTCGGAAGGCTGTCACAGTCTGATGGGCGGTGGTCTTCCAGTTGTGACGCTCTTCGACGATGGCGCAGATGGCCTCTTTGTAGGCTTTTCTCTGCTCGTCAGTGGTCTTCATGGCCTGCAGCAGGGCGTTTTTCATTGCCTCGGGATCTTCGGACCGAAAGAGGATGCCGGCCTTGCCGCCGTCAGTCCCCTCCACAAAGGTGGGCACATCGCTTGCCACCACGGGAATGCCGTAGGTATAGGACATGAGCAGCACACCGCTGCCATAAATCTTCCGATAGGGGAAAAGCAGGAAGTCCGCATTGCCGATGAGCTTCGGGATTTCCTCCTCCGGGACGCGGGTGTTGTCAAACTCCACACAGTCGCCGATATGGTATTTTTGAATCAGCGCCGCATAATCAGTCGGGTCGAGCTTCGGGTACTGCTCACCCCGGATCACGAAACGGCAGCGGGCCCGATCCTTTTCCTCCATCAAAGAGATGGCTTTGAGCAAAATATCCACGCCCTTGTAGGGGCGAATACGCCCGAAATTGAGAAAATGGACGCGCTCATCGTCGTCTCTGGCGTTCTCGTCTATACGGTAGGTGGTGTAGAGCCCGCGGGGAATCACGCGGATCTTTTCATCGGGGATGTCGAACTTGTCCTTGAGCTCCTGTTTGGAGGCGTCGTTGTGTACGATCAGCAGGTCGCAGGCGCGGTAAAAGCGCCCGTAGAGCGCAGCGTCGCCGGGGGCCGGTTCGTGCGGGAGCACATTGTGCACCGTCATGACGAGCATACGGTAATAGCGGCGTGTCTGCTCATAGAGCTTCATCTCCGCAGAGGCCTTCTTAAAGCTTTGAATATGCAGAACATCATAATGCCCGCAGCGGATCTCATGCTCCAGCTCCAGAAGCGTGCGTCCGTATTCCAGCACC
>CADCQE010000047.1 GCA_902803505.1 uncultured Lachnospiraceae bacterium
TCATTGTAGCAGCGTTTTTCATACAGATATTTTGCTTTTCGAAGCAGATTCAGGCCTCCGGGAAGTGTCCCTTCCGCAGCAATGCCCCGCTCAACGGCGTCCTGCATGGCCGTCCACACCTTCTTCAGGTAATCGCGGAGCGAGGCCCCCTCCAGAATATAAATGAGCTGGAGAATGCTGATATTCTCCTGATTGCATAAGGACAGAATCTCCGTGAAGTTCTTCTGCGGATAGACCTCTATGTCTTCGGCAGAGCTCTCATTCTCAATCCGGATCGATCCGCCTCCGATACTGAAGATCCTGAGCGAGGCCGTCGCCACCTCGCCCTTGAAGGCCTGAAACAGCATGGTGTTCGGGTGAGGAAGATCCTGCGTCTCCGTATCGAAGACGACTTCCGATCCGGGCAGTCCCGCCCGGATCGCCTTCGCGGTCCCATGTCCCTCTCCGGTACAGGCCAGTGAACCGTATAAGGTCACCCGGTACTTGTCTGCGCCAGGATAGCGCTCGCCGAATACCTGGGCCGCATGAAAGGGACCGACTGTGTGGGAACTGGAAGGGCCGTTGCCGATCTTGTAAACACTTGTGATGCTCTTCATAATGGTACTCCTCAGCTTTTCATGGAATTCAGGTCTATGTGATAATGCTCCGGTTCCGATGGATCGATAAAGACTCTTACCTTCTTCCCTATGACTTCCCTTCCGGGGTATTCATACAGCATGTCGCTGGTAAAGGTCAGCTCGGCACCGCTCACTGCATCCGTATACTTGCAGATGATGTAGTAGGCCTCCTGCGCGCCCTCCATCCGCAGGTTCCGCGTGATGCCGATGATCACCGCTTCCACATAACCGCTCTGCGGGATGTGAATTTGCGGGCCCCATCTTGCGCCCGCCTCTCTTCCGGACTGCTTCTCATTCCGGCTGCTGATCACCAGGATGCCGCCGACCAACAGGCAGAGAATTCCGATCAGGCCGCAGGCGGTGATGCGGTTCACCTCAATGCTGTGGATCCGGTTGTAAATGTCTATACAGATCAGGGCCACGCCTGCAGCGGCAAGTGCGAATCCGGCGAAGGCCTTACTTGTCTTCATTTTCTTCATTGCAGCTCCCATTCTATTCTATGCTTCGGTCTTATGCCCGCTGACGTACAGCTTGATCGGCAGAGGCTTCCTCTTGCCGGGCATCCTTCGTTACGATTCACGGTCTTTCCCAGATGAGCCCGGGCTAAAGCGGCAGGATGCCCCTCATTACAGCCTGTGAAGCCTTAGGGAGAGGACAGCATCCAGCAGGGCACGGTTCCCTTTTATGATCAGGCAGAGCCTCTCACGGGTCCGGGAGAGAACCTCGTAGAGGCTGCGCAGCTCCTCGTCCGCCCCGTTCCTGACATGAAGGCGCAGGGAATCGTCATAATAGAACTTCTCGTCCAGGACATACATCACCTTGTTGTATTCCTCGGCGATCACTCTCTCCTGCAGATCTGACCTGGCCGTGCTCCGGAGCCACCGGTATTTCCTCTTTCCGTAATACCGGAGGAGAAGCTCGCATTCCTCCTGATTCTCTGCATAAAGGACATCGATGCAGCTGTAATCCGGACTGCCCGGATGGTCCCTCAGGTTGAGGAGTGAGCGGAGGAAGGAATACACCGGCCGGTTGATCCGGATATTGCCGCTGAAATTCAGCATCATCGTACAGGAGCCCTGGATCCGGCGGATGGTCTCCTTCTCTTTGTCCCCGGTCAGACTTTCCAGAAGCTGATGCGGGTCAAAGGTCACAATCAGCGGGATCTTCAGGCTGTTGAGCTCATCGATCAGTAACTCCGTCTTTTCGGGAGGAAGATACTCCACTTCATCGATGAGAAGATAAGAATACCCTTTATAATCCCAGCCGGAGGATATCTCATCGCAAGACCGGATATCCACATTCTTCAAGCGCTCATCGAGATAGAAATGTCCTCTCCGAAGCAAACCGGTGTGGAGGAAGAGGACTCTGTTCTTTTTTGAGAGCTCCAAAGCAAGGTCAAACAGAAGAAGCGTCTTCCCGGTACCGGCGATTCCGGAGACCGCAATGAGCGGAAAGGTCTCCATCCTGAGGTGTTCCAGGATCTGGCGCTTGAATTCCGCCTGCTGATTCGTCAGGAAGTATTGCCTCTGCAGAAATTGCTCGGGAACAGCCACAGGAGAGATCAGGTAATCGGCGGAGCGGAAGAAGCGGTCAATCCCCTCCTCCAGGTACTGCTGGAGATCCGGCCGGGTCAGGACCCGCACCAGGTCCTCAGCCGTACACTCCCGCAGGTATTCCCGGCTGTTCAGGCGATAGAGCTTTCCCGTGCTCATCACGAAGGTGAAGGAGAAGATGGTGTGTGCGGTGTGGGACAGATAATAGCGGTTCTGCAGCAATTGCTTTCGGATGCGCTCAGTCCCGATGTCCTCACTCTTCAGCTCAATGTTCAGCACGCATTCCCGGTCCGAAGAGATCTTCAGCAGATCGAATTCCTTGCCAATGTGCTCGATCACATAGGAGAAAAAGAATCCGTCCAGATACGAGGTCCAGTCCGGCTGCGGCTTGTCCGAACGGGAGAACTCCAGGGCAAGGAGCTCGTCGAGAGCGCGGAGGGAGGCCGCCTCGTGGGGGCTGATCATCTTCTTTCCCACACACTCCGACAGAGCCTGATAGAGCATCGAGATGCCCTCAGGGTCCTTCGTCCGTGTAAGAAAATGCAGGTTCACAGCTTTCATACTTCGCTTCCCTCTCCGTCATTATACCTGTTTGGCAAATGGATTGCTATAGGCGGACACAAAAGGACTTTTCACGCTTAACATAAAGAAGGCCCGAAAACCTTTCACGGTTTTCGGGCTGCAGGAAATGCCGGTGGTGGGACTCGAACCCACACAATCTTGCGATCGGCAGATTTTGAGTCTGCTGCGTCTGCCAATTCCGCCACACCGGCGGCTGATGCTGTCCCTCAAGCGGACAGCTAAAGCATAGTATACACCAACTGTTCAAAGGCAGTCAAGGGGACGGTTCCAAGTGATCCTTTGTCTCACTCACTCTGCCCCAGCAGGGTCTTATAAATGGGCAGCTCGCTGAAGGTGGCGAAGTAGTCGGCCGGGGTCTCGGCGCGGCGGATCTGCTCGAAGCTGCCGTCCTCGTGTAGAAGGACCTCTGCACTCCTGAGCTTCCCGTTGTAGTTGTAGCCCATCGAGAAGCCGTGGGCGCCAGTGTCATGGATGTAGAGGATGTCGCCCATGTCGATGCGGGGAAGCATGCGGTCGATGGCGAACTTGTCGTTGTTTTCACACAGGGAACCGGTGATGTCGTAAATATTCGTCAGCGGTGCGTTCTCCTTGCCCATCACCGTGATGTGGTGGTAGGCACCGTACATCGCCGGGCGCATCAGGTTGCACGCGCAGGCGTCCACGCCGATGTAATGCTTCATGATGTTCTTCTCATGGATTGCCTTCGTGATCAGGGCCCCGTAGGGTCCCGTCATGAAGCGGCCCATCTCCGTGAAGATCGCCACATCGCCCATACCGGCCGGAACCAGAACTTCCTCATAAGCCTTGCGGACACCCTCTCCGATCTCCAGGATGTCATTCTCCGGATCACCGGGCTTGTAGGGAATTCCCACGCCGCCGGACAGATTGATGAAGCTGATATGGCAGCCCGTGTCCCTCTGGAGTTCCACGGCAAGCTGGAACAGCAGCTTCGCCAGCATCGGGTAATAATCATTCGTCACGGCATTGGAGACCAGGAAGCTGTGCAGGCCGAAGTTCTCCACCCCATTGCTCTTCAGGATCCGGAAAGCCTTGAAGATCTGTTCGGAGGTCATGCCGTACTTGGCATCGCCCGGCGTGTCCATGATGCCGTTCGAGACCTTGAAGATCCCGCCCGGATTGAAGCGGCAGCTCATGGTCTTCGGGAATGTGCCCACGACCTTCGCAAAGCTGTCGATCATCGTGATGTCATCGAGGTTGATGATCGCATTCATGTTGTTGGCAAAAACGTACTCCTCATCCGGTGTGTCATTGGAAGAGAACATCGTCAGCTCTCCGCTGCTGCCAATGGCTTTCGACATCATCAGCTCGGTCAGGGAGGAGCAGTCGCAGCCGCAGCCCTCTTCCTTCAGGATCTGAAGAATGACGGGATTTGGCTCTGCTTTCACAGCAAAATATTCACGGAAGCCGGGATTCCAGGAGAAAGCCTCCTTCACGCGTCTTGCATTTTCCCGTATTCCCTTCTCATCATAAATGTGAAACGGAGTCGGAATCCGGGCAATGATCTCTTTCAGCTTCTCTTCTGTCACAAATGGTGTTTTCATGCGTAAACTCCTTAGCTCTCTTTCTCATCTGCCTCAAAGGGACTGCTCCCGCCTCCGGCGATGATATGTTGATGTGTGTGCAAATGCTCCATACAGAATTCGTGGGCTCCGGAGCACTTGGAGCAGAAACGGAACTCCAGCTCCGGATTGCTGATCTCAGTCCTCCCGCAGACCTCGCAGCGATGTCTCGCCCCGATGCTCGTCACGGTAGCCGGCCCTTCTCTCCTGACTTTTGTCTTCTCCGCTGAGCGCTCCCTGGCCTGGTTGCGGCTGTCCGCTTCCAGGACCTGGCGCCGGAATTCCTTCTGGCGCCTCTTCTGCTCCGGACTTAAGTGCACTTTGCTCCGCATCGTGAAAAAGAACACGGCAAAGTTCGCAACCGAAGCGATCATGGCGATCACCGGGATCACGCAGAGGCTGCCGTAGACAGGGAACTGCCGCAGGCACATGATGATGTCATAAGCCAGGAAGGCGCCGTAGATCACTCCGAGATATTTCATCTTCAAAGGAATCACGAACATCAGGAGCACGACGGAGTCCGGGAACGTGGCGGCATAGGCCAGCAGGATCGACAGACAGATGTAGTAAGTGTTGAAATAGACTCCGATCATGGATCCTATCGCAAAAGAAGGATATGCAGCGCAATAGAATGCATAGGTGATGAACGCCGCCACAAGCGTGAACAGCAGGCCGCCGAAGATGTACACATTGTAGCGGAAATCTCCCCAGGCCTTCTCCAGTGTGGTTCCGATGGAAAAATAGAAGAAGATCATAATGATCGTGAAGATATCGAAACTCTTCGGTGGAACAAGCACCCAGGTCACAATGCGCCAGATCTGTCCATGAAGGATCTGGTATGGGTTCAGAGTGAAGATCTCCAGGGCCCGGGCATTGATGAACTGCATGACATAACCGGCCACCATCAGGCCGATCATGATGGCGGTCAGATGCGGAATGGCCCGCTTGCCGAACTTTCGCTCCATCTTGTAAAGAAAATCGTTCATGGCTCTCCTTCGTTTGGACTTTATTCAACACATTATATTGTCTTATCCTGTCTGTGTCAAATGCCGGAGTGGCCGTAGAACCGCTCCACCGCGCTCATGCGCGCAGACATATTGCGCAGCATCGCATCGAAGAGCACCAGGGCAGTCATCGCCTCGACCACAACAGCGGCGCGGGGCGCGATCACCGGATCGTGCCGGCCGTGGATGCCAAGCTCCCTCTCCTCTCCGCTGCGCGAGACGGTCTGCTGCAGATGGGAGATCGAAGGCGTCGGCTTGAAGAAGACGCGGAGAACGATATCCGAACCGTCGCTGATCCCTCCGAGAATTCCCCCGGAGTGATTGCTGCTCTTTACTGCTTTTCCGTCTTTCATGACAAAGGGGTCGTTATTCTGAGAGCCCCGCAGCAAGGCCGCCCTTCGACCGCAGCCGATGTCGAGTGCCTTGACCGCTCCTATGGAAAATGCAGCCTCAGCCAGAAGCGCATCCAGCTTATCAAATACGGGATCTCCGATCCCCGCTGGAACGCCGTGCACAGTGCAGAGCACTTCAGAGCCGACAGAATCTCCCTTGCTCCTGCAGTCCGCAAGGAGCTCTTCAATGCGGGAGCTCTCTGCAAAAGGAATGCCGCCTATGGCCGCAGCCTCCGTTTTGAAGCTGACTCCGAGCATGGACAGCGCTTTTGCGGCAATGGCCCCGGCGGCCACCCGCCCGGCGGTCTCTCTGCCGGAGGAGCGCCCGCCGCCCCGGTGATCGCGCAGCCCGTATTTCCTATCATAGCCGTAGTCCGCGTGTCCCGGCCTGTACACATCCCGGAGCGCGTCGTAGTCAGAGGAATGCTGATCCGTATTGCGGATCAGCAGACTGATGGGAGTCCCTGTCGTCATTCCCTCATAGACCCCGGAGAGAATCTCCACCTTGTCCGCCTCTGTCCTCTTTGTAGAAAGCGCGCCGCCGTTTGGCCGGCGGCGCTCCATATATGGCATGAAGTCTTCTTCCTGCAGCGGAATCCCTGCGGGACAGCCATCCACTACGGCTCCGAGCCCGGGCCCGTGGGATTCTCCCCAAGTACTCACGCGAAATATTGTTCCAAATGTTGAACCAGCCATATTCGATCCAAAAGCCTCCTCTCAGTGTGAGAGCTCTACGGCATCGTAGTGCCTGACCTCTACGAATGCGGCGGCCTCCGCCTCCTCCTCGGGCACATCCCGGATCACCTCCGGTGCCTTCTCGATCCGCTGGAAGACCATGCAGTTCGGGGTGTCCAGTTTCTGGGGCCTCCCCTTCATGACCAGAACATTCTTCTCGTAGTCGATCGAGAAGGTATTGATGGTATTGGAGCCGTTGTTCACTACGGCTATATGCTTCTGGTCGGGAAAAAGCGCCAGATCCTTCGGGTAGTCTCCGCTCGTCGGCAGGGAGAAAAGCCTCTTCAGCGATCCCTTCTCCTGGTCGATCTTGTAGCAGGCCACGGAATTGTCGCCGGCCGTGGAGCAGAACAGGTACTCCCCGTCATAAGAAATGCGAAGGGACGACGCCGCATCGTGGGGATCCCAGTCATCCGAGAGCGTGGAGATCTCCTGCTGCAGTTCAAACACAGGATAGCCGTCATCAACACTGTAAGAGTACACCCGCACGACATTCAGGATCTCACAGAGCACATAAGCAAACTTTCCGTTTTTACTGAAATGGATGCTCCTCGGTCCCGCCTCGCGCCCCATGCGGAGGTTGTCCACCTTCTGGAGCTTATTGTAGGTGTGGTTGATCTTGTAGAGGACGATCTGGTCGATTCCGTTGTCCACGGCGCAGAGGAAGCGGTTGTCCGGCGTCACGCGCACGCAGCAGACGTGCGGACGGAAGGACCGCTCGTTGACCGCACCGATTCCTTTATGGAACACGCCGTCCATCAGGGAGCCGAGCCGGCCGTCGCTGTGGGTGTGGATCACTGAGACCTTGCCGTCGTGGTAGCCCGCTACGAACAGATACTTGCCATCCAGGTCCACGGACATATGGCAGCCGCGCATGCCGTTGATGTCCACCTCATTGATGGGCTTCAGGTCTCCATCCGGCATGATCTCATAGGCGCGCACTCCTTCATCCGCTATCGTATACAGATATTTGTAATTGCGGGAGCGGGTAATGTAAGAGGAATTGTGGACCGGCACCACCTTTCTCAAATGCAGCAGTCCCTCCTCTACATCCACGTCATAGATATGAATGCCCTTGCTCGTTCCGTTCGTGTAGGTGCCGACATAAGCGACATATGCTTCTTTTCCTGACATCACTCTTCACCTCTAAAACCGCGTATTTTCTTTCAGTATATCAACAGTATAAACGCTATCGCCGTTAACAAGTATAACAGTCAAACCTCTGCTGTATCGCCGGTCTGCAGCACCAGGATCTCCTCCTCCGGAAATGACAGCTGCTCACGGCAGTGGTAAGGCACGACCTTCTTAAAATGATTCTTTGCCATCAGCCTCTTCATCTCATCGATGTTCTGATGAACGGAGATGCGGTAAAAGTCAGCCTTTCCCTCATTCAGGAGCTGCCTGGCAAAGCTGGCCGGATCCTGCTTCCCTGTCAGGATCGTCCTTCCGCCCATAGCGGCGACGCCCACTGCAATGTGCCGGTTCTCCTCCTTCACGAGCTGTGAATCCCTAACGAGAATAGCGGCATCGAGATGCTCCCTGGGGAACATGGCTCCCTCCTGAAGCACTCTCTCAAAATCAGAGCGGAAGTCGCCGATCTGCTTCTTCTTTAAAGACCTCATAGCCTCCACAAAGCTGGGCTTCAGCCAGAATTCCCGGTTATCCGAATCCTGGTATTCCCGGATCAGGGACTGGGCAAGCACCGTGGTCACATTCCGCTGAGCGAGAAGCCTCATGACGTCAAAGCCTCTCCCGTGGGAGGGAACCGGGAAGAGCAGCGGATTTTGGAGCGGCACTAAGGCATCGAGCGCGCTCTCCAGGGCCTCCCAGTGGGCTTCCGCATCTTCTGCTTCCGTACCGTAAGCGCAGTCCACAACTGCCAGGTCCGCATATCTCCCGCGGATCTCATCGCAGTCGTAGGCGTAGGACCGCTCTTCATAATCTCCGGTAAAGAGAATCGTCTTTCCTTCGAGCTCCAGGGAATACCAGACGCTGCCCACGCAGTGTCCGGCGCGCCCAAAGGTGAGCTTGAGGCCGTCGCAGATGGACACTTCCTTATAAGGAGAGGAGATGTCCTTCAGGGCGATGGTCCTGCCTTCATATTTTTCAGGTAGAAACTTCAATGTTGCGGCACTTGCCACAAGCGTTCCGCAAAAACCCAGCTCCTGAAGATGCTTCAGGGCCCCGGTGTGGTCGGTGTGGCTGTGCGTAAGAAAGAGGTAGTCAATCTTTTTTGCCATCTCCGGACTGATCTCAGGAAAGGGCTTGTCCGGCTTCTCTTTCATCCTGCCAGCGTCCACAAGAACCGTGATCTTGTCTCCGCTCACAAGAAAAGAATTCCTGCCGTGCTCCGAACAGCCTCCCGCAACGAAAAGTTTCACCATATCAACCCCTCACTCTGTCAGGAAATCCGATCTTGTGCTGCACCTTGCGCAATGTCTTATTGGCGTAGTACGCCGCCTTCTCAGCATTGTTCTTGATCACACTGTCGATGTATGCCTTATCGGCACTGAGCTCCGCCACCCGGCTCTGCAGGGGAAGCAATACATCCGCTACGGTCTCTCCCACTGCCATCTTCAGGTCTCCATAGCCCCTGCCCTCAAATTCCTTCACGGCCTCGCCGGAGGTCTTGTTGGTGCAGGCGCAGTAAATATCGATGAGGTTCCTGATTCCCGGCTGCTCTTCCCGGTAAGCAATCATCGCTTCCGAATCGGTGACAGCTCTCTTGAACTTCCGGATAATGGTGTCGCGGTCGTCCATCAGATAGATGCTGGCATTGGGGTTTTCATCCGATTTTGACATCTTCTTCGAGGGCTCCTGAAGGCTCATGATCCTCGCCCCGACCTTCCCGACATATGGCTCCGGGATCGTAAACACATCTCCGTAGATGTTGTTAAAGCGCTGCGCAATGTCCCTGGTGATCTCCAGATGTTGGAGCTGGTCGCTGCCCACGGGGACAATGTCCGACTGGTAGAGCAGGATATCGGCCGCCATCAGCACCGGATACGCGAAAAGGCCCACATTAATGTTGTCGGCGTGCTTCGCGCTCTTGTCCTTGAACTGGGTCATCCGGTTCATCTCCCCCATGTAGGTGAAGCAGTTCAGGATCCAGGCCAGCTCCGCATGGGCTGAGACATGGGACTGATAATAGAGGCAGGATTTTTCCGGATCTATCCCCGCCGCGATGTACAGGATCAGAAGAGCCCTCGCCCGTTTTCTCAAGGTGGCAGGATCCTGCCGCACAGTGATGGAATGTTCGTCGACGACGCAATAAAAACATTCGTACTCATCAGCGAGCTTCACCCAGTTCTTCAAAGCTCCGAGATAATTCCCCAGTGTGAGATTCCCGGTGGACTGCATTCCCGAGAACAGGACCTTCTTTCCGTCTAGCATGAACGATCTACCTCCAGTACCATTTTTAATAATAAAATCCAAATAAAAACGCGGTCACAAATGCCATCCCCAGAATCATGACATTCGTAATTCCGGTTGTTATTTTCTCAAAGCGGTTGTCGGACAGGTCTCCGGTCCCGCAGACGCTCATCCCGGCCAGTGGAAACATCAAGACCGCTGTGATCATTTTAAAATCCATTGTCCCTGTATAGGGAACCAGGAAACAGGCCGCAATGTAGGCGGCGAGCATGGACACATATCCGATAAAAAGCATCCTGCGAAAGACGCGGTCGATGCGGTTTGCAAAGAACAGCGTGTAGATCAGCATCATGTGGGCGATCACACTGAGCAGGACGTTCATGTAGAGGAGGAAGACTGTGATCAGATGCGTTCCCCTGAGGGACGTGTTGATGCTGTGAAAGTCCACGAGCGCTGTCTTATAGGTCTGCGCCCAGATATTGTACTCCCTGGAGACGTCCCCCGTTGTATGGAGGTGCTCCATCAGCGACCTTCCCGGCAGAGCCAGCCTTGTGAATACCGATGCGTAAGCTCCTTCCAGCTTCACACCTGCACCCTCCACATAGAACAAGGGCAGTCCGAAGCGTATGGATATGTAGAGCGGCCAGATCATCGCCATGATCCCCGCTGTCAGGGCAAAATTCCGAAATTGGATGGACAGCGGCGTCTGGTTCCTTCTCCCGTCCTTAGAGGCATACACGAAGAGGACGATCATGGCCGGGATCACCATGACGGCTGCATAGCTTGTCATGAGTGCCAGGCCTAGCTCCACGGAGCTTTTCTTTAATTCCTTCTTCCTGCGGGACCTGTGCCATGAGAGCACTCCGTTGAGTGCCAGTATGGTGAGCATGAAGCAGAGCGCGCTGCCGCTCAAGGACCCGGACATGTGATAATGTGACGGGAAGAATATGAGGAACAGGAGTGCCACGACAAGCTTCCTCCCGCGCACTCCGAGCTTCTGCAGGATCCCGATGCCGGCGCATTCTCCCACCATCACGTAGATCACATTGAGGGCGAGCACGCAGTACAGGGAGACGTTTACGGACCATCCCATGAGGCGGTGCAGCAATTCCATCCACAGGGAGCAGATGACATAATACAAAGGCGGATCTGCGTAGCCGAAGAGGCCCTTCGGACTGAATCCCGGGAAATGGTGGAATGTGTACAGGTAGCTGATGACATCCAGGCTGCCTCCGCTTCTTACTGCTTCGGCGCTCTCCTGCCAGGTGCCCGGATTCAGCGTTCCTGCTGCATATCCCAGCTTACTGACGTAGACAAGCTTCAGGAAGAATCCCACCATAATCACAAAGCCGATCCAGAATTCGTTCGGGATTCCCCAAAAGCGTCTTCCACTGCTTCTTGCCAAACCGATTCCTCTTTCCCTCTTTTTTGGTCACTGTATCAATATCTTAGCACAAGACATCCATGTCTTCCAGTTCTTCCTTGTCTTCGACGGAAAAAAGCAGAATTTCTCCGGGATGTGCCTTCAGTACCCGTTTTCCTCCTGTGTCTCCCTGCAGGGCCATGAGCTCAGGGATGTATTCTGCGGCGAAGGCGCAGGGGCTGCGCATGGCGCTGCCGTCTGTGACTGCGGCCAGGCGCTTACCGCATTTATCGATCTCTTCGAGAAATGCTCTCACACTCTCTTTTTTCAGGTGCGGCTGGTCTGCCTGGAAGATTACCAGGTAATCGTCTCCGCTGACCGCTCCGCGCTCTTCCAGGTCCGTGACCGCGCATTTCAGAGAGCTTGAGATTCCTCTTGCGGGATCCGGGTTCCATGTAACCTGCACACCCCGCTTCGATAGTTCGTCCCGGATCTCCGGGTACTGGGTCACGACTGTGAGGTCCCTCTGTTCTTTGTTCTCCTCCGCCAGTTCGATCAGCCGGTCTGCTATGTGGCGGTACATGGCTTTGCCGTTGATCTCATAGAGCAGCTTGTTGGAGCCGAATCGCCTGCTGTATCCCGCCGCCAGCAGGATCATATGGAAATGCCTGGTGCAGCCCTGGACATGTCTCACCGGGATTTCCGGATATTTGCTCCTCATCGGCTTTAGGAAGCCTTCTTCTATGACGCGCTCCGCGTCTTCCCGGGTCAGTGTCTCCTCTTCTTTCTTTCCAAGCAGGACCGCGATTCCTTCTGCGTTGTATGCGGCCTCCATGATCGGTCTTCCCACGGCCCGGCTTCCACTGATCACGATGATCTCGCCGGCGTCGGCGCCGATGACCGGCTCGTTGGCATATGGAAGCTTGATCTGGCGGTGTCTTGCGCCGTCTGCCTCTATCAGGACGAGGTCGAATGCCTGTTTCAGTTTTTCCGCCTCTGCTTCCGGGAAGCCGATGATCTTTCTTGCATCCTTTGGATCCGGGGCCCCGGCCATGACTATGCTGCCCTTTTTGCTGGCGGTAAGGGCCTCCTTGGGATCTGAGATTGTTGTCGCTTCCCGCAGCATATGGGTCGTTGTCGTGATCAGGACGGACTTGCCCTCTGCTGCCGCTTTTCTTGCCCGCTGCTTTATGTATGTAGTTTTTCCACCGGCACCACAGACATAGACGATCAATGTTTTTGTCTCCACCTTTAAATGGTTCTTGAGTCAATGAGTCAATGAGAGCATTTTTCTGGTATTGGAGTATAATGGACGCTTGCGGCGATGAGGATCCTCACCTCATTCGATTGTATTTTTCGCTCAGAGATCTCCTTTCGAAGTGTACTAAGGGCATTCGGCCGATGAGA
>CADCQE010000048.1 GCA_902803505.1 uncultured Lachnospiraceae bacterium
ATGCAGCCGAGCACCGCCCCGATGGCTTCGTCCAGCTCCTTCTCGCTCTTTCGGATCCCGATCACATGCCCGATCCGGTCTGTTCCGTTGCGAGGGACCCTGACCCGGTCACCGGGTTTCACGTCGATGGAGATCTCGAAGCCTTGCTGCCGCACCGCTTCCAGACCCTTCTCATCCATTGCCGTCACCTTCCCGTTCCGGTCGCTAAAAAGGAGCTTCGCGATGCAGGGGACGTCCTGCTTCGGCGCAAAGTCCAGGGGCTCTCCCAGGGCGCAGCGAATCATCTGGGCGTAATAATCAATCCCCGTGTGCAGCGTAATCAGCTCGGGAATGCAGGTGGCCCCGCACCGCCCTCCGGCCTCGATCACCGAGATCCTGTCGCCAGGCAGGAGAAAGAGGTCCGCGTTGATCGCGCAGTTGTCCATTCCCGTGGAGCGGACGATCCGCTCAAGCTGGGTGTGAATCTCCTCTCTGAGGGCATCGCTCTGCTCCATGGGGTAGCTGTGTCCCGCGGGAATCGTGACGCCGTCCCTGTGGAACACGTATTTTTCATGGGGCTCTGCGTAGACGATCCGGCCCCCCGCCACAAAGGCATCCAGCCCGATCTCATGTCCCTCGACATACTTCTCCACGATATAGTAGTCCCGCTTGGACGCTTCCACGGAGGCTGCAAACGCCGCCTCCAGTGCCTCCGGCGACGAGACGCAGGTAATGCCCCTGCTGCCGGATACGTCGCAAGCCTTCATCACGACAGGATACCCCAGCTTCCGCGCAGCAGCCTCAGCCTCCGCAAGAGAGCGGACAAGCTCAAAGTCAGAGCTGCGGACGGTCCCTTTGAACGCAGCTTTCATTTCCGCCTTATCAGTCACAATGCGGGCGGCCTCAGCGGAAATGCCGGGCAGGCCCATAGCCCTGCAGACCGCACCGATCGTCCTCACTGCCACATCTGTTCCCGTGGTAACGATTCCATCGATCCTGAAGCGCTCAGCCGCGCGGAGCACGGCATCCCCGTCCCTGGTGTCGATCAGGCACACTTCGTCTGCATACGCAAATCCCGGAAAGATCCCCGGGATACTGACAGCGACCGTTCGAAGGCCAAGCTGTTTCGCTTTTTGAATGAGCGGGACCTGGTAGACCCCCGCCCCGAGAATCATCAGCGTCTTTCCCATTACAGATTCACCTTATCCCGGACAATATACTGCGGCGTTGAGTTGATGGACAGGACAATCTCCCCGATATACTCCCCGATGATTCCCAGCACCAGCAGCACCAGGCCGAAGAAAATCAGAAGGATGCACACGATTGAGGCCCAGCCCACTGTCGTCATGGGCTCTATGAGCTTCCGGATCACCGTGACGAGGGCCGCCACGAAGCCGATCACCGAGGTGATTCCGCCAAGGACGGAGGCGAAACGAAGCGGCAGCACGGAGTAATTCCAGTAAGCGAGCCATAGGCGGATCAGCTTCCCGAGGGTATAGCCGGAATGCCCCCACTCCCGGACATGGTGCTGAATCGGGACGTTGCCGATGTTGTGGGTGCAGCGGAAGAAGATGGCATCCACATAAGGGCTGTAGTTCTTGTATTTGATAACCTCTTCCATCACCCCGCGGGTGATCATCCAGAAATTGCTGGAGCGGATATCCTTCGGCCTGCCGAGAAGTACTGAGGAGGTCTTCCTGTTGAGCCAGCTCGTAAAGCGCTTGATCGCTCCGTTCGTGCTCTTCTCGTAGACGCCGTAGACAACGTCGTAGCCCTCTTCCATCTTATGCACAATGGTCGGGATCTGGGAGGGGTGGGTCTGCAGGTCATCGTCCATCCCTATGCAGTAGTCCCCCTTGGCATAGTTCATCGCGCACATCAGCGCGCAGTGCTGGCCGAAATTGCGCATCAGGTTGATTCCGTGCACCTCCGGATAATCCGCGGCCAGACGAACGATCTCCTCGTAAGTTCCGTCAGGAGAGGAATCATTCACAAGCACAAATTCACAAGTATACCCCTCAAGCTTCTGAAATTCTTCCCGGACCAGCTCCACGACCTTCCGGATCGTGTGCTCAGAGCGGTAACAGGGTATTGCTACTGTAACCAGCATAGTTCTCACCTCTGAAGATCTGCGGCCAGCGGGGCTTCCGCATCCGCCGGCAGACAAAAGATACTGTTGAACAAAAATAGGGCACAGCACGCAGTCGTGCTGTGTTCCTATAAGAAAATGCCATAGCAGGTTTGTTCTTTAAGAAATGAACACCGGCGTCCCGTTCGGAATCCACCTGTAGATCCAGTAGGCATTCTGGAGATGCAGACGGACGCACCCGTGAGAGCAGGCTCTCTGCATGCTCGCATCCACGATCCTGACAGGAGAGTTGTCCGAGCCGGAATAAATCTGGGAGTGGAAGAGAATGCTTCCGACGATACGGGAATAGTACCAGCACTTCGTCCCGATCTCAGTAGTGAAATACAGGCCCTTGCCGTTGATGCGGAACATACCGCTCGGTGTCGAGTATCCCGGGGCGCCAATGCAGCAGGGGAATTCCTTGTAGAGGATCCACTCACCGAATTTCTTTTTCATGACATAGACCATGAACTCCGATTTCTTGAGACGGATGAAATACTTATTAGTACCGCCGTATTTGCACGCCGCGTCGTACACGGTATCCTCATCCGTCACCGTGAACTTAATCTTATAATAATCCTTCGTCTTCTTATCATAGACCCTGACCGTCGCCTGTCCCTCCTCTTTCAGACGGACTACGCCCTTCTTGGACACGGAAACGACGTCAGAATCTGAGGTCTTATACGTAATTGACGAATATTTGTAATCATTCCGGACATGGATCTGGAGCTTCTGGCCTTTGTGGTAAGAGACCTTCTTCTTCGTGGAAGGCTCGGCGCTCAGCTTCACACTCAGGATCGGCCTGTTGGCGGCTGCAGCAGGCACAGCCATCACCATCATCAGGCAGAATGCAAATAATACAAATTTCAGCTTCTTCAGTCCACTCGACATGTTTTTCCTCCTTGTGCCACTATGTGGATATTTCATTTGTGTGAATGTGATGATTTTTTGCTCTTATACCGACAGAAGGCAGGCATTGCCGAAGGCGGTTGCGCAGCTTCATTATGTATAAGGAAACGAAAAAATCTGCAGAGCAGATTATTTCGTTTAAGACTATAATCGACAGTAAGGCGGTCTGTCAATTGTTCTTTGCTCAATTCCTATGATTTTACTTTCACGGTACAGGACGCCTTCTTATTGCCGCTCCGGGAGACAGCCGTGATCACGGCTTTTCCTTTGCTGACGGCCGTCACGGTTCCGAAGCGGTCCACCTTCGCCACCTTCGGATTCGAGGATTTCCAGGTCAATTCCCGGCTGCTCGCATTTGCAGGGCGGATCGTCGCGAGAAGCTTCCGCTTCTTACCGACTTTGAGGGTGAGCTTCTTCTTATTCAGCTTGACGGACTGCACCGGATGCTCTTTGACCGTCACGGTGCAGCTGGCTTTCTTCACCCCGCCTGCGGAATCCCCCGCTTTTGCAGTGATCGTCACGGTTCCGGCTCTCTTGCCCGTGACCACTCCGCTAGGAGAGACTGTGGCGATCTTCTTGTTGCCCGACTTCCAGCTCACCTTGTGGTAAGTGGCAGAGGAGGGCGAAATCTGTGCATTTAAGGCGATGGAATTGCCGACGCTGACGGAAGCGCTCTTCTTATTCAGCGTCAGTTTTGTCACCGGCTCACTGAGGACGGTGAGCGTACAGACTGCCTCCACAGAGGTTCCCTGCACCTTCGCCTTGATTCCGACCGTTCCCGGGGTGATCGTCCTCACATTGCCGGCGTGGCTCACCTTGGCAATGGACGGGTCCGTGCTGGACCAGACCACCTTCTTATCCGAGGGAAGGGACGGCGAGACCGAGGCCTTCAGCCGGAACTCAATGCCCGTCACCATTTCTCCGACGCGCTCGCTCAGATCGATGCTGTAGGCCGGTGCGGCCGGCTTCGCGGGAGCAGGAGTGGCCGTCTCACTGGCGGCAGGGCTGCCGGTGCTGCTGCCGGATCCCCCGGTGGGGATATTGAAGACCGTCACCGGACTCGTTCTCCAGTTCGCGCCCCAGGTGCGGTGAATCGGCTGAACCGACTGAATCAGGGAATTCGCACCGCAGTCATACTCATCAAATATCATCGTGGACGTGTTGAAATTCAAGGTCACAAAGGCATGGGACCAGTAATTCACTGTCTTGTGCTTGATCAGCACAATGGATCCGTACTTAATATCAGAGAGCTTATTGGACTTCACGAAGCCGTGCTCATCCAGATAGTCAATCATGGAGCCGCAGGTGATTCCGCCGGTCTGCTGGTCCGTAAAGCCCAGATCCCACAGGGCTTTGGCTATCAGGCGGTCACAGCTGATCCTCTTGTCCGCCGTAGGCGGCATGCTGCGGGAATCGCCGTATATATAGCCCTTCTTTCTGGCTGTCTCACACACCTTGCCGCACTGCTCCACGAACTGCTTCGGCGTGATGTCCCAAGCCATCTTGACGTCTGCTGCAGCAGACGCAGCGCCAAAGGCCAATGTAAAGGCAAACGCAAATGTCAAAAGAAGGAGCAGGAGGGGGATTCTCCTCTGATATCCTGCTCTTTCCGCAATGATCTTTTCATTTCTCATAAGCAAATCACTATATATTTCTCAATCCTTATTTCTCTTGACGATCGCAGTAATGAGGATCAGGATCACCCCGATCAGGACCAGAAGCGACAGTACCGCGATCGCGATGAACGGGCCCTGGTTCATTGTGACCCCGAAGGGAAGGGAGACGCGGCGCGCTTCCTTCTGCTCAGGGGCATAAGCCTGATCCGTCACAGCACCCTCTCCGGCCAAAGGAGCGGCGGGCTGGGTGAGAGCGCTGCCTGTCGCAGCCGCTGCTCCGGCCTGCGCTGCTGCATCTGCGGTTCCTGCCTGTGCTGCTGCATCTGCTGTCCCTGCCGGGACTGCCGGATCTGCTGCAGCTGCAGTGCCTGCCGCTGTGGTGCCTGCTGCTGCCGTCCCTGCCGCTGCCGCTGCTGTGGTGTCTGTCACTGCTGCCGCAGCTGCGGGATCTGCCGTCCCTGCAGCACCGGCCGGGACAGCCGTCTGCTCCACGGGAGCGGGCTCGCTGGTGGGCACCGGTGTCGGCTTCGCCCTCAGAATGGAGCTCGTGCCTACTTCCACGCCGCCCCAGTAATAGGTCGAATCCACTCTCTCCCGGCCGTCTCCATTGTCCGTGACGCTCTCAGAGACTGTGCACTCCTTAAGGGAGCCGCCCTTCGGGATCAGCACCTTGCCGCCGGAGACGAGTTCCTGCCCCTCCGCAAGAGGAACGTCCTTCGCTTTCCATTTCTTATAGCCGTAGGTGTAGCTCAGCTTGGCATCCTTCATCAGCTCTTCCACGCTCGCACAGTGGAGAAGAACGAGGATCTCGGTTCTGCCGGATCTCTCGCAGATCGCCATGAGGTTATTGAGGGCAGCGTCCGTGTAGCCCGTCTTGCCGCCGATCAGCCCCTTGATGCCGTAATTGTCCGGATCCGTCATGCCCGGGAAGTTGTTCACCAGTTCCCGGGGCGCATAAATCGCAGTAGCCGGAATCGTGTAGCTCGCAGCGGAGAATATCTCCCGGAACGTGGGATTTTCAGCCGCCGCCTTGCCGATCAGGGCAAAATCGTATGCAGTGGTGACCTGGCCGTCTGCCGGCAGTCCGCTCGGGTTCACGAAGTGAGTGGCTTTGCAGCCGAGCTCCGCAGCCTTCTCATTCATCATCGCGACGAAGTTGTCCACGGAACCGCCTCCGACGTGCTCCGCCACCTGCACCGCCATGTCATTTGCGGATTCGAGCATGATGCCGTAGAGCATATCCTTCAGCTTGAAGGACTCGCCGAGAACCGTGTAGAGGTTCGCGCTGCCCGCCACTGCGAAGTCGACACCGGTCTGGGTCATCGCCACGACATCCTCCAGGTTGCCCTTCTCAATGGCCACCAGCACCGTCATGATCTTGGTGAGGGCTGCCGGAGGAGCCTGCAGCTCCATGTTCTTGTCGATCAGGACCGTATCCGTAGTCGTATCCAGGAGGCAGACATAGTCACTGGCCTTGGCCTTGGCCGCCGGCCATCCGGGAAGCTCATTCGTCCGGATCACACTGCTTATGACCGCCTCCGGCGCAGCCGCCGCAGGAGCAGCTTCCGCTTCCCCCTCCAGTGCGGCTTCCACGGCTTCTGCGGCCTCGTCCACAGCTTCTTCGATTACTTCTGCAGCTTCTGCAGTCTCAGCCGCCTCATCATCCGCTGATACGGCAGCCGACAGCATCGTGATCACAAGCACAGCGCAAAGAAATGCCGCAAGGCATCTCACTGAATGCGTCCATCTCATCATCTTCCGCATAAGAACAGTCCTCCTACGGTTGATTTGTTTCTTATACAATAACTGTTTTTCCAAAAACAGTCAACGTAAATTATGTAAAGCGGGACCCGTCATTCCTCCCGCAGCCGCCACACCGCGAACCCTGTCCCGGGATACTCTGTCTTCGACTTCGCGCATCCCTTCCCGGTCTGCTCCTCATAGAAGCCGGTGATCTCCCCGGCCTCGCCCCCGGTCACGTAGGCGATATTTTCTTCAGACACAAGCCCCGTTATGAGCCGGTCCGGATCCTTGAGGAGCGCACTGACCTGCTGATAGTAACGGGGCGAATAGCTGTCCCAGCTGCCGGTCCTCGTGACGTTCCGGAAGACCTCCGTGGTCTTCACCTGGGAGGCGGGGGTGCCGTAGTAATACACGTGGCTTAAGGCCGATGCATCGAACACATACAAAGTCTCCGGATGCGCGGCGATCTCATCCGTCAGGTCCTTCAGCGGCGCTTCCTGATAATAGGTCCGCGGAACCGGGTTGATTCTTTGAAAATACTGTAAATACTGCAGCGAGCACAGCACGATCAGCACCGCCGATACGGCTTCCACAAGCAGCACCCGCCGCCCTCTGCCCTCCGGATCCGCAAATCCCACAAGGGCGTAGGCTCCAAAGAGCTGGGTCGGCATCACGACGCGCATGACGAAGCGCAGACGGATGAAAGCAAAGGCAAAGATCAGCCCGTAAATCAACAGCAGGTTCAGCACTGCAAAGCCCTTGTCCTTCAGCTTTCCTGTAAGAAACAGGGCCGCGAGCAGGAAGAGCGGCGCGATAAGAAAGGGCAGCATCGACAGGTTGAGGTTCTGCCGGGTGTATGCGATTCTGTCCTGCAGCGTCGTGGCTTTCTTACTGATGCCGGACACCTTCTCGAGGATTTCCTTCGTGAAGAAGGGCTTTTCGCAGTAGCGCCAGCTGGCCAGCAGGCTGTAGTCGAGGCGGCCGATTCCTATGGCGTTCAGTTCTTCCTTCACAGCCTCGTAATTGACGAAATAATTGTCCACGACTTCCGAGCGCACGCTGTTGTATTCCCGGTATTCCTTCCACTCCGGCGAGGAGTAGGCCACATTTTCATAAACAAGTGCAAGCAGGAATAAGGCGGCAGCCGCAGCTGCCGGGATCAGGAGCTGGCGGAGACATTTCTTCCCCTGCCGCATCACTGAGACGACGAGCAGCGGCATATACATCAGGATGCTCACCAGCGCCGCCTGCCTTCTCATAAAGAAGGAGATAAGGAACAGGGCCGCGCAGAGGAAGCCCCAGCGCAGTCCGCTGCGCCCCTCCTTCAGTGCACATCCAAGGGCGCAGAAGCCAGCCGCCGCACAGAGATACGATACGACCGTGAAGCTCAGGAAGTGGGCGACAATCATGTAATTGAAGAACGCAGACAGAGCGAGAAAGACGAAGCTGCGGGTCCTTCGCCAGACAAAGAGATGAAGGAGCGCAAATGACAGTACGGTGAACAGCAGGAACAGGACAAAATACCAGTTGACAGAAGTGGTGATGCCGTACAGCGTCTTTAAGAGCCAGCCCAGAGGCATGCGGATAAAGACCAGATGGTCGCTGTATTCCCACCCGTAAGACCCGTTTGCGATGTAATTGAGCAGATAATCATCGGCTACCATGTAATACACGGTTCCGAAGAGAAAGGGCAGGCCGCTCATCGCGAGCGCCAGGGCCAGCATCATCAGGATTTGCACGATCTCCCACTCCTTGGAAAGTTATTGTTCTACTCTAGCGCCATTGGGGGTGTGAGTCAAGGGGCGGGGGCGCTTCTGAATGACACTGCGGCATCAGAAGTGCCCCACTTGCCCCTTCCTCCTCAATGGTGTAAAATAATACAATATTTCGGAGGAAAGATTATGATCGATTTTAACGTTCCGCCATTCGTAGGAAAAGAAATTGACTTTATGAGGGAGGCCGCTCTGGGACAGAAGATCTGCGGAGACGGCCCATTTACAAAAAAATGCCAGAAGATTCTGGAGGACCTGACCCATTCGGAGGCCGCGTACCTGACGACCTCCTGCACCTCAGCGCTGGAGATGGCCGCTCTGCTGTGCCATCTTGAGCCGGGGGACGAGGTCATCCTGCCTTCCTATACTTTCTGCTCCACAGCGGATGCTTTCGTCCAGCGGGGCGCGAAGCTCGTCTTCGTGGACATCCGCCCGGACACCATGAACATCGATGAGAAGAAGATCGAGGAGGCGGTCACCGAGCGCACGCGGGCCATCGCCGTCGTGCACTACGCGGGCGTCGCCTGCGAGATGGACGAGATCCTGGCGATCGCAGAGCGCCACAAGCTGAAGGTCGTGGAGGATGCCGCCCAGGCCATCGGCTCCACCTACAAGGGGCGGATGCTTGGCAACATCGGGGATTTCGGCTGCCTCTCCTTCCATGAGACGAAGAATTTCTCCATGGGCGAAGGCGGAGCGCTCCTGCTCCCGAACCTGGATCTGAGGGACGAGGCGGAGATCTGCCGGGAGAAGGGGACGGACCGAAGCCGCTTCTTCCGCGGCCAGGTGGACAAATACACCTGGCAGGATTACGGCTCCTCTTACCTCCCCTCGGACCTGAATGCCGCCTATCTCTATGCGCAGCTGCTGGACTATGACCGCGTCTTTAAGGACCGCATGAACACCTGGAGGATCTACGATGAAGTGCTCCGCCCTCTGGAGAGAGACGGACTGATCGAGCTTCCTGTGATCCCGGAGCACTGCGGTCACAATGCCCATATGTATTATCTGAAGCTGAAGGACCTCAAAGAGCGCACTGCCTTCCTCGCCCACATGCGGGAACACGGCGTGCTTTCTGTGTTCCACTATATTCCGCTGCACTCCTCTCCCGCCGGCAGGAAATTCGGCCGCTTCAGCGGCGAGGACGTGTACACGACAAAGGAGAGCGAGCGCCTCGCCCGGCTCCCGCTCTATTTCGGGCTGACCGAAGAGGACCGGGACACGGTGATCCGCTCCGTCCTGTCCTTCTTCCAGAGGTAATTCCCTATGCGTACCCGCCTGAAGCAGACAGGACTGCTCCTGCTGCTTTCCACATTGATCTTCCTGATCCTTTATCGGCGCTTTCTTATTGGAAGCGCCGTATATCTGTATACGGACATCGGCTCGGATTCCATCTCCTCGAGTTACCCGATTCTTGTCATGCTGTCGAGACTCTTCCAGAGGGGAGATTTTTCCTTTTTCACGCTCTCCTCGGGACTCGGCTCGGACACAAGCGCCACATTTCTGCAGTATGTGAATCCATTGAAGGCATTTCTTCTCTTATTCGGAAGAAGCTCCATGCCTGCGGGCATCCTGATCCAGCTCTATCTCGAGACCCTCCTCACAGCCTGGGCCTCCTTCCGCTTCTTTCAGCTGCACACCAGGCATGCGGCAGCTTCCATGGGGGCAGCGCTCCTCTTCGCCTACTCCTCCTACGCCGTGCTTTGGAGCCAGAACCTGAGCTACGGCCTCTGCGTCTCCATGTTCGCACTTGCGATGTTCGCCCTCGAGGCCTTTCTCCGCTCGCGGACCCTGCCCCGCTTTCTCGCACTGGCGGGTGTGCTGGCCCTCTATCTCTTCACCAACTATTTCTTCTGTTACATGACGGCACTCTTCGTCATCGCATACATTCCGATCCGCGCCATTTTCTTAAGAGAAGGCTTCCGCAGCTTTCTCCTGCAGTTTCTGGAAACCGGCTTCAGCGCTCTGTGTGCGCTCCTCATGTCGGCCGCGGCGGTTGCGGCCATCCTGGGGAGCTTTCTTGGCTCCGTCCGGACCGGAGACGCGACCCGTTCCCTCACTTCCTTTTTGAAAATGGGCGTCGACCCGAAGATGTTCTTCGCCTGCCTCTCCCGGCTCTTCTCTGAGAACCTGGCCGGCATCGGCGACAAATACCAGGGCCCGGACAACTACTATGAGATCGCTGTCCTGGCTGTCGGGGCGCTCTTCTTCTTCTCCTTCTGCTATCTGCTCTTCCAGAAGAAATTCCGCCTGAAGGCACTGTTCCTCCTGCTTCTGTGCACCTTATGCCTCCTGCTTCCGATCGCGCGCTACCTCCTCAACATGAACTGGCTGGTCATGCGCTTCTCTTTCTGGATCTGCCTCCTGGAGTGCCTGGCCATAGCCCTCTTCCTAAGGGAGCTCTTCACCGCTGCCGACCGGAGGGGACTGATTGTCAGTGTGGCCGGTGCGCTCTGCTTTGCCGGAGTCTGCCTGGCATTCCTTTTTGCAAACGAGACCCGCTTGGGCTTCTCCCTGTCAAGGCGGGAGCTGCTCTTCTTCCTTGCCTTCTTCGGCGCCTATGCCCTGGTCCTGCTGCTCCTTGGCATCAAGCCCCTGAAAATCCGGCTTCCTTGGGCCCTGTCCCGGAAGGAATGGCTGCTCCCGGGGCTCTTTTTCCTGCTGATCGCAGCCGAGATCCTGGTCATGCGGCACGACACCTTGTACCTGCGGCTGTACCTGACCAAAGACCAGTTTGGCAATTCTGCGTTCAGCGATGACGTCCAGCTGGCGGTAGAAGAGATCCAGAAGGAGGATCCAGAGCTCTGCCGCATCTCCTCCACGGAGGATTATTTCTATGCAAATGAAGGCCTGGTGGACGGCTTCAACGCCACCTCCCTCTACAACAATACGAATCCCGCTTCTCTCCGCTCCCTGGTGCAGGCCCACGGGACCTACGAGGTCAGCATTCCCTATTTCATCAGCTCCTATCCGGAGTATGACCAGTTCACGCTCCTTGCGGGACGCTATCTGATCCGGCGGGAATCCGCCGGGGACTCCATTACGGATCCGGCTCTCTTTGAGCGGACTGCCTCCTATCCGCTGGAGGACGGGAGGCAGCTCGCGGTTTACCGGAACAGGAATGCGCTTCCCTTTGGGTATTTCCTCGGCTCCGAGATCACGGAAGAGGAATATCTTGACAGCGATCTCGTAACCCGCATGGAGCTCCTGACGAAGTACTGGTACCGGACCGGCGGAGCCGGAAAAGACAGCGCAGATGCATCCGCCGAAACAGACAGTGAAGACGCAGCCACCGAAACAGACAGTGAAGACGCAGCCACCGAAACAGACAGCGCAGGCGCAGCCTCAGGGAATGCTGTCGCAGGCGCAGGCATCGGCAGTACCAGAGAATCCTCTGTGAGTATTACATCTAGTACCGAGAATCAGTATTCTATTGCGAATACGAAAAGCAATACTCTTGAGAATGCTTCCAATCTCACAGGCGGTACCGTCGGGCAGAGTCTGCCGGAACAGACCGCTCGTACCGATAAGGTGCATTCTTTCGCCCTCACGGGCAGTACTGAAAAAGAGAATGCTTCCGCTTTTTCCGGCAGTATTGAGGAAACAGATGCGGAAAATCCCACAAGCAGTAGTGAGGAAGCGCATGCAGGAAGTCACACAAGAAGCACAGATGAGGGAGCTGAGGAGGCTGTCACGGATGGCACCTCGTCAAAGGACATCCGGCTTCCCCTTGCCGAATGTGCGCAGTGGAAGGATCCCCACAACCTGGAGATGAAGGTGAGCGACAAAGGCGTGACCTTCACCCCCACCGGAGAGGACCCCTACATCTATGTGTATCTCGACCGCTCCGCCGAGACGGCCGACACCTCCAACTACATCTATATGAAGGTGAGGGCGAAGAACAAGAACACGATGCGCACGATCGCGCTCTATTACTTCGACGAGAATTCCGTGCCCTCCCAGGACTTCATGGAGACCATTTTCTACACCAAATACTACCCGGAGTCCCTGACGCTGCTCCCGGAGGGAATCAGCGGATTCCGCTTTGACATCGACGAGGACGCCGGCAGCGTGACTCTGAGTTCCCTGGATCTACTGGTCTGCCCGGATCCTCTGGAGCATTTTCAGGAGCTTGCGGATACGGAAATCCGGAACATCTCCCTCAGCGGCGATCTCTACACAGCGGATCTGACGGCTCCGTCAGGGGGCGGCATTCTCTGCGTGCCTATCCTCTACACGTCCGGATGGAGCGCTGCCGTCAACGGGCAGCCGGCGGAGGTCCTCAACGTCAACGGCGGGCTCCTCGGCATTCCGGTGGGACCCGGCGCATCTCACATCGAGCTGCGCTACCAGCTGCCCCACTTTGCGCTGGGGCTTGTGATCAGTCTCATCAGCTGCGGCCTCTACCTCGCGGCCTGGATCTATGTCGTCATAAGAAGGAGGCGCTCGCGCTAAATGAAGAAAAAGCTGCTCTTCCCCGTCTGTCTCATTGTCTCTGTACTCATCTGTACGGTGCCCTGCTTCTTTTTGAAGCTCTTCTATCTGTACGGAGACGACTATCTGCTCAATTACATCGCAAACGGCTCCTTCGGTGAGGAGTACAGTGCGCACCTCATTTTTCTCAAATACCCTCTGGGTCTGCTGCTGAAGCTCTTCTACCGCATTCTCCCTTCGGTGAACTGGTATGAGGTGCTTCTTATAGCGGCGCTTGCGCTTTCCTTCGGGGTCATCCACGCCTGCATCCTGTCCTGCAGCCGGCATCCCGCCGCGATCTGCTGCTCGCTGCTGTGCAATGCCGTTGTCGTCCCGCTGTTCCTGACCTTCACAGTGGCTTCCTTTCTGTGTGCCTGTGCGGGGCTCGCCCTCGTCTATGTGGCGATCCGTGGGGAATGCTCCGGCAGTTCTGAACGGAACAGCGCTCCGGACCCGTCCGCCGATCCAGGAGATGCTTCCGCACAGGAGCCTTCTGAAGACCCGCAGGCCGGACGCCCCCGCTACGGGATGCTTTTCTCCGGGGTGCTGCTCATGCTGCTCAGCTTCATGCTGAGGGACGACTGTCTGGTGGTGGCCGCAGCCCTTGCATTTCCTTCCTATGTAATGCTGTTAAAGGAGAAGGAGACAAGACTTCTCGTCGTAAAGCGCGCACTTGCCGCCGCCCTTCCGCTCGCCGCACTTCTTGCTGCCACGATTCTGACGGAGCAGGCCGCTTACAGCGATCCCGTGTGGGCTTCCTTCCTGAAATATAATGACGCGCGCTCCCTCTATCTCGACTCGCCGGAGGTGAATTACGACACCTTTACCGCCGAATATACGGAAGCGGGATTCTCCTTCGAGGAATGGCTCCTGCTCCACCGCTGGACCTTCGCGGAGAAGAGGGCCTTCCCGGAAGAACTGTTCCGCAGGATCGCGGACATCACGCACCGCGCTTATTCAAAGCGCTTCCGCCTGCGGAGCTTTCTGGGCTCCATCACTTCCTCACCATTTTCAGCGCTGCTGCTCCTGCCCGCCGCCCTGCTGCTCCTCTTCTTCCTGACAGATCCCTCCTTCCGGAAGGCGGAAGGCTGCCTGACCATTCTGCTGCTTTACGGCATTTTGTTCTATCTCGGGGCAATCCGGCTGCGCTTCCTGCTGAGGGTCACGGTACCCATTGTCATGTGCGGGATCATTTTCCTTGCTCTCTCATCGAGAAGCATGAGCCGCAAGAAGCTTTCCCTGGGATTTCTTGCCGCTCTGTCCGCTGTCATCGTGCTCCTGCTCGTGAATTTCAATGCCGGCTACCAGGTCTCCGTCTCCTCTCTTCGGAGCACCAAGGCCGCCGGCGGTTACAAGAAGCTGCGGGCGGAGATCGACAGGCATCCGGAGCGGACCTACGCCGTGGAGAGCCCCATCTTCGTGTACCTCTTCTTCTGGGGACACACCATAGATGAGATCGAGCGCACCGACGTGTTCCGGCATGTCTTCCGCACTGGGAGCTGGGACACCTTTTCTCCCCGCTACTACGCGATCGCCAAGGAGCGCGGCATCCGGGATCCCGAGAACCTGCTCAGCTCCCTGACTGATACAGAGGATCTCTTCTTCGTCACGGAGGATCCCAGCTACGTGCTGAATTTCCTCAATGAGGAATACGGCGGGGGCTATGAGATTGCGGAGTTGAAAAAGATTAAAGGAGCCAGGGTTGTGCGCGTGGAGCAGAGGAATCCTGCGGGGTGATGCCTCTGACCGTTACTATTCACGGCCCCTCCCGCTACAGGCCACAGACCATCCGTGCTTCGCACGTATGTCGCAGCTAAAGCTGCTTATGTCTGA
>CADCQE010000049.1 GCA_902803505.1 uncultured Lachnospiraceae bacterium
AAGCATCCTGATTCGTCTGATCGCATTTGCGGCCGTAATTGCCCTTGCCGCGTGCATGTTCGTCGTGGGGCGCGGCCATACCGTCTATTTTGACAATAAGAATCTCACTGTCGGCGGCACGAGCTATGAAGCCTTCTACAAGGTCGAGGTCTTCGTGGGCGACACATCCGTCGCCAAGCTCAGCCCCGGCGACCGCGGCATGGTTCCAACGATGGGCCAGGATTTCAAGATGGTCCTTCATATCACTCCCGCAGAGGGGGAGAAGAAGTACGGAAGTGCCGTGAAGCTGAAGCTGCCCTACAGCATGGACGGAATTATTCTCAATATCCCCGCGATTATGGGCGGGGCGGAGAAAGACGTCTTCATGGAGGAGTTTGTCCCGGTGGCGGATACTTCTGACGATGAAGAGGTCGTGATCACCGGTGAGTTTGAAATGCCCGTGAGTGAGGAATAAGGAAGAAACTGGTTGGAGGTGGAGTCATTTCCAAGACGGGATCAAAGTCAAGATTGAATTATTTCCGGAGCCTTCGGTTCCGGATTATGATGATGCTCGTTTTGATCGGCATCCTTCCCACGATTGCTGCGTCGGTGCTTATTACGCGGAGCTATAATCAGCGCGCTGTCTCGGTCCGCATCAGTAATGTCAAAAATCAGTGCGATGTCATCAGCCGGTCCATCATCTCGGAGGAATACCTGACAGGGGCCGGGCAGTCGGACGTGATTGACAACATGCTCGCGATGGTGAGCAATATCTACAGCGGGCGCCTCCTGATCATCGATTCCTCCTTCCACGTCGTGAAGGACACCTATGACCTGGACACCGGCCGGACCTCCGTGTCCAAGGAAGTGATCAACTGCTTCATGACCGGAACCGGCGCGACATATTATGACAAGAAGAACGCGTATATCGAGTTTACGCTTCCGATCCTGGATACAGACGGGCAGCGCATCCTGGGCGTGCTCGTGGCCTCTGTTTCGACGAATGAGATCCAGCAGACGGCACGCCATCTGGAGAACCGCGGGATCTTCGTCACCGTGTTTGTGAGCATCCTTGTGCTGATTGGCGGTTTCTTCCTCTCCAATGTGCTGGTGAAGCCGTTCACAGAGGTCACTCACGCCATCGAGGACGTGACGGACGGCTACGAGGACGAGGCGATCTCTGTTCCCACCTACGTGGAGACAGAGCAGATCACGGATGCCTTTAATCAGATGCTGTCCCGGGTGAGAGCCCTGGACAACTCCCGTCAGGAGTTCGTCTCCAACGTGTCCCACGAGCTGAAGACGCCGCTCACTTCCATGAAGGTGCTGGCGGATTCCCTGAACGGACAGGAGAATGTTCCCATTGAGCTCTACCAGGAGTTCATGAATGACATCACCCAGGAAATTGACAGGGAGAACAATATCATCTCCGACCTGCTGACCATGGTCCGGATGGACCGGAAGGCAGCGGCGATGTGCTTTGAGGAGAGGGAAGTAGGAGAGCTTCTTGAGCAGATCATGAAGCGCCTGCGGCCCATCGCGGACAAGCGGAATATTGAGCTGATCATGGATCCTTACCAGCCTGTCACCGCACAGCTGGATGTGACGAAGATCTCTCTGTCCTTTTCGAATTTGATTGAAAATGCCATCAAGTACAACAATGACGGCGGCTGGGTGCGTGTCACCCTGAAGAATGACAACAAGTATTTTTACGTCAATGTGGCGGACAGCGGACTGGGCATCCCGGAGGACCAGATCGACCACATCTTTGAGCGCTTCTACCGCGGGGACAAATCCCACTCCACCACGATTGAGGGCACGGGGCTTGGCCTGGCGATCGCCAGAAGCTCTATTGTCCTGCACAGAGGAATCATTAAGGTCAACAGTAAAGTCGGCGTCGGAACCACCTTCATGGTCAGGATTCCTCTTGTCCACGAGGAGTGAGGTGATGAGATGAGAGCTTGGAAATGCATGTTAGGAATTCTCCTTGCCGCTCTGCTCCTTAGTGGCTGTGCGAGTGTGGAACAGAGGTCTTCCGGAAAGGGGAGAATTAAGACCTGGTTCCTGAACGCCGAGGAGAATGGCCTCGTGTACAGGGACTATGAGGGCGAAGCTTCGAGCGATGAGGAATTCATCTCGGATTTTCTCATCTGGGTCTGCCGTACCCCGCAGAACACGGATTACCTCCCGCTATTGGAGGAGAATGTGAAGATTCGGTCTCATACCCTTAAGGATGGGATTCTCACTCTGGATTTCTCCGCGTCCTACAAGGAGATGTCTGCAACCAGGGAGGTGCTGGCCCGCGGAGGCATCGTGCGCACCTTCGCCCAGCTCGAGACCGTGCGGGGCGTGTACTTTGAGATCGAAGGAGAGGAAGCGGTCTCGCCTTCCGGGACGCCCCTTGGCCTCATGAACGAGGACAGCTTCGTCGAGGACGCGGGCAAACAGATCAATACGATCCAGCACGTCGCGATCAACCTGTATTTTACCGGGGAATCGGGTTCTACGCTGAAGCGCGAGGCCCGCTCCATTTATTACACATCGAGCAAACCCCTGGAGTGGGCGATAGTAGAGCGGATTATCGCCGGCCCCAAGGTGGATGGGAACTATCCCACAGTGCCGGCCAACACGCAGATCATCAGCGTGACCAGTGCGAACGGGATCTGTTACGTCAATCTCAACCAGACCTTTCTCACAAATGCCCTCAACATTGAGGAACAGATTCCGATCTATTCGATCGTGAATTCGCTGATCGACGACTGCAAGGACATCGACCAGGTGCAGTTCTCAGTGGAAGGCGACAGCGGGATTATTTTTAAACAGACTATGGATCTGAGCCACCCCTACGAAGCGGATTACACTCTGGTAGAGGCGGCGCCTTCCAAGAACGGATAATTTCCGGCCCGGGACGAATCTGTCCCGGGCTTTTTCCATTCTTCTCATATGGATGAAGAACGCCGTGCCCCGGCACGGTGTATTTTGCATACCCTGCGGATGCATGTGGATTCTTGGATTTTCGCGTACCGAAAGCCCTGATTTGATCCGGCCGGCGCAGCGGCCGGGAAGGAGGCCCTTATGAAGCAGCGCCCTCTGTGTCTTCTTGGAACCATCGTCGCCCTGATCCTCTCGATTGTGGCTGCCTCACCGCTGCCGCTCACATTTCTCCCGAGGGATCTGAAGCGGGCCATGACACTTTATGAGACGAAGCAAAGTGCCGTGATCAGCGGCGTCATCTCGGGGATTGAGGAGAAGAAAACGGAGCGGGTGGTCCTCTTAAAGAATGTGACCCTCGAGCGGGGCGCTGAGCGGCTTGGCATCCTTAAGGTGAAGGTGCACTTTGCGGAGGGAGATGAGTGCGCGGATTATCAGTGCGGCTGGACACTGCGTGTCCGCGGCCTTCTGTCGAAGATCCCCGGGGCCTCCAATCCGGGAGAATTCGATGCCTCCGCCTATTACCGCGTGCAGGGGATCTGCTTTCAAATGAGGGAGCCCGTGGCGGAAGTGCTGCGGGCGGACACGGATCTTCTTTTGGAATGGACGCGGCGGGTGCGGGAGAGGATCAATCAAAGGATCCGCACGCTCTTCCCGGGGGACGTCTCTGAGATTCTCTGCGCTATGCTGACCGGGGAGAGGAGCGGGCTTGATGAGGAGACCCGCAGCCTCTGGAGAAATGGAGGGATCGCTCACATGCTCGCAATCTCCGGACTTCACCTTAGCCTTCTTGGGATGGGACTCTTTGCCCTGCTCAGGCGGCTGGGAGTCCCGCTCCGCCCCGCGGGGTTCCTCTCCGCTGCAGCCCTGCTTCTCTACTTGATCCTGATCGGCGGACAGATCTCGGCACTGCGGGCCTTTCTCATGTTCAGTGTCATGATGGGGGCGAAACTCCTGGGGCGGACCTACGACCCGCCCACGGCGCTCTCTTTCGCCGTGATCCTTATCCTGCTGACGAATCCGGAGTACATTACCTACAGCGGGTTTCAGATGAGCTGCTGTGCTGTGCTTCTTGCGGCACTCTTCCGGCGGCGGAGCCGGTCCGCCACCGCACTTCTCCTCTACCTGTGGATGCTCCCTCTGGTCGCTGCGGATTACAACGAGATTCCCTTGCTCTCCGTGGGAATCAACCTGCTCGTCGTGCCGCTTCTCCCTGTGATTCTCGGCAGCAGCGTTCTCGGGCTAGCCGGAGATGGGCTCTGCCGCCTTCTCTTTGCATGGAACGATAGCGGTGCGGCACGAAGCTTCTTTGCTTTTGGCGGCACTGTCGTCCTCGAAGGGATGAATGCGGTACTGGCCTTCATCAACCGCCTGCCCGCAAGCGTTCTTGTCACGGGACATCCTTCCGTGCCAAGGACGGTCCTCTATCTTGCTGCGCTCCTTATCTGGACCGCCCTCCACTGGCGGTACCGCCTCTATAAGAGGCGCTTCCTGCTTCTGGCCGCAGTGCCTTTTCTCATAGCGATTCTGGCTGTTCCTTCAAGGAAGCATTTAAAGATCACTGTCCTCTCAGTGGGACAGGGAGACGGAATCTGCATCGAGACGGCAGAGGGGAAGACGGCGCTCATCGACGGGGGCTCCACCACGGCTTTTGAGGTGGGGAGAAAGAGGCTGCTTCCATTTTTAAAATATGAGGGCATACGGGGGCTGGACTATGTGATCGCGACGCATGTGGATGAGGACCACATAAGCGGAATTCGCGAGCTGTTGGACATGTGCGCCGAGGGCAGTTCCCATCTGGAGATCGGGACGCTGCTCCTGCCTCTTCTTGCGGAGAAGGATGAGAAATATATGAGCCTGGAGGAGGAGGCCGGGAGAGCGGGGGTGCGGGTGCTGCACGTGCAGAGAGGGGATTCCTTCCGAATGGGGGAGACAGAGCTGCGGATTCTCGGACCGGATCCCTCACTCGAGACGGAGCCCCTGGACCGCAATGCCCAGTGCATCGTGAGTGCGCTGCATTACAGGGACTTCGACGCTCTGCTCACCGGGGACGTCTCCGGTGAGGTGGAGACGCAGCTGCTTGAGGGAGACCGGGGAGGGGAGCAATGCACATATGAGCTGCTCAAGGTGGCCCACCACGGTTCCCGGGCTTCCACTACAGAGGAATTCCTCGAGGCCGTGCGCCCTGCAGTCAGTGTGATCTCCTGCGGGGAGGGCAATCTCTACGGGCATCCCCATGAGGAACTGCTGGAGCGGCTTAACAACTGCGGGTCCATGGTGTACCGCACGGATGTCAGCGGGGCGGTGAGCATCTGCTCGGATGGGCGGAAGTATTGGGTGACTGTAAAAACCCCTTGACAGCCATCGGCGGATGTCCTAAAATACCTTAGTGTGTTCCGCCCATGCCGCAAACTCGTGTCTCTATGGCTAAAGGAGGAACCCCTTAGAATTGATAGAGAATAGAGTCATGCATTACGGAGGAAACAGGTTTGGCTAACATCAAATCAGCGAAGAAGCGCATTCTGACAAGCGCAAAGAGAGCGGAGAGAAATAAGTCGATCAGGTCTGAGGTCAAGACTTCTGTGAAGAAGGTTGACGCGGCCATCGCAGCAGGCGACAAGGCAGCTGCCCAGGCAGCACTGCAGAACCTTCAGGGCGTTATGGGAAGAGCGACGGCAAAGGGCGTGTACAAGAAGAACACCAATGCCAGAAAGATCTCCCGCATGTCGAAGGCAGTGGATAAGATCTGAGGGATCCGCTTCAGAGGAGCATATGAGAAAGCATCGTAAGCAGCAAGGCTTCCGATGCTTTTTTGTATCCATGCTTTTCAAAAAGGAAATTGTTGTCACTGCTTCTTACAAGTCAATGTCTGCCGGAGCTTCAGAGTATCCCCATTCTTCATAGAGAGCCTGCAGACGATCTCATTGGAGCCGCAGTCCGGCCCGTAGGTGATCACTTTTTCCAGAACAGATTCCCCGATCTCATCCTCCGGAGCGTCACTGACCTGCACCGGGAGTGCCCCGTCCATCGGAAGAATCTGAAAATCCGCCTGCTTCAGGTGTTGGAGGAAGAGATCCCGCGCGGATTTTTTATCCGCTCCGTAGACCCTGAGAGACAGAGGAATCTCATGGTAGGTTCCGAGGTTCGCCTTGAGCGCGAGCTGGTCCTCGCGCAGGAGCTCGCCCTTGTCATTTTCAAAAAAGAGATACAGACGGACGGCTTCGTCGTCGAGGGTGTATTTCAAAGTGGAGGTGCCTTCATAGGTCTTGGGAAAATGCACCTGTCGGAAGAAGAAGATAAGTGCAAACACAATGACAGCAGCAAGGATCGTAAGGAGGAGCGCGTCAAAATGCTTCTTAATCGTGGCTGAAATGGCCCTTAGGCTCTGCCAGCGCTTCTGCGGATTCTCGGCGATACAGCGGGAAATGACAACGCCCCACTGTCCCCGGGCGCGCTTCACCTTGGGATCCTTCCCGGTGAGAAGCAGATTGAAGAGAACCCCCAGTGCATAGAAATCCGTCCGGTAATCCGCGATATAGCGCTCAGTCTGCTCCGGCGCCTTACAGATGTCCCTTTCGCCGCTGCATTCCGCCTGGCGTCCCACAGTCCGGGTGCTCATGAAGTCGACGAGCACCACCTGATTGTCGTTTAAGATCACATTGGCCGGCTTGATGTCCAGATGCACGAGACCGAGAGCGTGGAGGGATTCCAGGGCCTCTACGAGCTGCAGGCCGATAGCCCTCACGCGCCTCCCCGGAAGCGGACCGGACTTAAGAATCTCTTCCAGAGTGCTCCCCGGGATATATTCCTCCAAAGTGATGGCAGCATTCCCATACGAAGCAGCCTCATAGATATGAGGCAAGTGTTCCGTGTCCACACCAATGAGCTTCTTGAAGGAGTCTGCGTCTCCCTGGTAGCGCCTGCAGATGTACAGCTTTTTTGTCTCCAGATGACGGACCTGTTCCACAAGCTCCTGATCTGTCTCCTTCAGGATTCTTGTCCGCTCATAGTTCTGTGCAATATTCTGTTCAACAGTATCGTATGCTGTACCCATACTTTTATTTTACTCGCCTGTCGGGATGAGTCAATGGGGACGGT
>CADCQE010000050.1 GCA_902803505.1 uncultured Lachnospiraceae bacterium
CGCGCTGGACAGCTGTGACCCATCGGAAGTGATGGGTTATCCGGACGATCTGAAGCTCAGAAGCTCCATGACGCTCTTCTCCCTGGCCGACCCGGAATGCACCGTCTTTCGCGACGTGCTGGAAAAATTCTACGACGGCCGGGAGGACAACCGAACCATCGCCCTCTGCCTGTAACAGAACACCGCTGTTTTCCCGATTCGAAAACAGCGGCGTTTCTTTATTACTTCAAGACGGAAAGGAATTGTTTATCAGCTTCCTGATCGCGTCCTCCCTCAGTTGCTCGAATTCCTGCTCTGTCGGCTTTCTCGTGACGATGTTGTGCTTCTTGTTATAGGCTGCGTCAAAAACCTCTCTGTCCGGTATCGGCTGTCCGTTCGCTTTTGCCGTTTTCACGGCGGCACTGTAGGAAGCCGACCGGCATTTTTCTTCATAGGTTTCCCTGTCCTTATCGAGCTTTCTCCTGATGGAGGGCCAGATCATGCGGAATTCCTGCGGGAGCTCTTCCGGTTCTTTCCTGTCCCGTGCATAGTAAAAGATTGCGCGGTGGATCAGCCCGAGCTCTTCATCATTGCAGGCCTCCACAAGACCCTGCATCTGGTCAAAATAGAGCATATAACCGGGGCATTCCTTTTTCTTGCTCATGTCTGCTGCCCTCCCTCTTCCGTTTTGCCGGCGATGTAATCCTCGAGCTGCCGGTTCAGATCGGCGAGAACCGGATAGAACTCCGAATCCACCGCCTGGTACAATGCCTGATATCCTTCCAGATCTTCGAGGTCTGTGCCGGAGACCGTATAGGTGTAGGACGGGATCGACTTTGAAAAGTCCTTTTCAATACAGGCGATGTATTCTCTGCCTTCATAGGAAAAGACGTTGGATGCCGTATACCTGCCGTTTACTTCCGAGCATTCGACACTGGAGGTGATTTCCTCCAGAAGATTCTTCCCGTAAAACTCGTTGCAGGTGTTGATCCCTTTCTGCACCGCGATGAAAACCGGCGCAAAACGGGAACGGACAGTGGTATCCAGCAAGGGATAGCTCTCCAGCACTTCCCCGCCTCTTAAAGAGACAAGAAAAGGCTTGTCCTGATAAGGGTCGATCGCTACGATGTATTCCTTTACACTGTCGGAAACCAGTGCTGCTCCGGTACGGTCCGTAACCGTCAGCTTATTGATCTTAATCACTTGCTTACTTTCCTTCTTTCTGAATACGAGCGTAAAGGCCGCCTTTGGCGGAGCTTTACGCAAAAAACTGGTTTTAGTCTGGTTTTCTTAAAATGCGTTAAACTCTGCAAAACACCGCAGCATCCCGCAGCTGTCGTTGTAGTTGTAGATATAGATGTAGATGTTGTTATAGTTATTGCTGTAGTTGGTAACGCCCGTTAACGACCGTTACCGTTCGCAGCATCCTTTCCCGCTCCCATTCAGCAATTCAGAAAAAATCAGCGGGACAAAAGGACAAAATTCGCTGCAGCTTCCTGCTTCACCATTTATATGCAGTACAACACGTCATCATGAAGTGCAGCCCCGGCCCAGCTATCCCCCGTTTATAATTCTTTTTCTTTCATGGGCTTGAGATAGTTCTTTTTTAAGGTTCGTTCATCCTGAAAGAAGGTTAATTCGGATTTGGACAACATATGATTAATCATCTTCAATTCTGACAGTGTCAGAGTACAAATCATATCGGCAACCTGAAACAGACGGTAGTCTGAGGGAATCACTTTTCGGAATTGAACATTTTCCAGTAAAGAATTGAAGACGGAAGAAAGAATTCTGGTTACTTCAATCTGCCCGTTATCATAGTATACTTTTACACAGTCAAAGGATAACAAATAATCATAATGCTCTCGGATAAAGCCCGATATTTTCTTGCTCAATTTGCCGGCTGCTTCAACAGAATCTTCTATATGCTTTTTCTCAATATACACTGTTTTATAGTGGATGTTTGTTCTGCGTACAAAAGCCATAAGCCTTTTTAATAATTTCTGTCGAATTGCCAGGTCGCTATACTGATACTCTTCTTCTCAGCGAATGATCGGCCCTGCATGGAGACAATGATGAGGAAAACCGCACTCTGATAATTCCGTTTCCAAAGCGGTAAGAGCATTAAAAATATCTTCCTCTTGATTATGGAAAACCATTGCAATGATATAATAGGGTGATATTGGAGAATACTCTCCAATATCTCCACTCTCATCTATAAATATGCTCAATTCTCATAACTCTCTCCAAAAAAAAGGCAGGTGTCTCACCCGCCAATTGGTGGACCCGGGTTTTAAAAACCAGCCCGATTTCCACTTTTATTATATCGAAATTGGCTGAAAAGTCAAGCTTCGAATTCGCAGATTTACAAAGAATTCATCAGGATAGCGCCGCTATTCGATACCCCTTTATGCAAGGGGAGCAATAGAAACTCCTCATAATCCTGCTCGGACGGAGCATCCTGACGCGCGGGAAGCGTGCGACGAACCAAGCCTTGCTCCGGTGCGCAGGCAGAAGTTTCCTTCCGAGCATATGGAAAAGACTCACCGCGGAAGGAAACCTCATCCGTCTCCGAGCTCGCATCAACTCGCTCGGATCCACCTTCCCCACCAGGGGAAGGCTTTACAAGGAGTCAGTTCTCTCTGCGTTTCCGCTTCTTTGCCGTCAGCATTGCGCCGGCAGCCGACAGGCACGCCAGGGTGCCCCAGAGGGCGAGGCGGCTGTCATCCCCCGTGCGCGGGTTGTTGGACGGCGGGACGTAGGTGTACCGTTCATTCGTGGATGTGCTGTAGTAACTGCCGCCGGAAGCAATCACATAGAAGTTCGTGCTGACGATCCCGTCTTTAAACTCGGCTGTCAGCGTGTAGGCGCCGACGTCCAGCTTGTTCAGATATTCACGGTTGAGCACGATCTTTACGCTCCCTGACGAAGCGGAATATTCCTGCAGCGTAAGCGTTTTGTTATCCACCATAACTCTCCGGAAGAGTGAGAAGGCCA
>CADCQE010000051.1 GCA_902803505.1 uncultured Lachnospiraceae bacterium
CAATCGCGTCGCCGAACACCGGGGTATAATCGACTTTAAAGTCCCCTGTGTGCACCACAATCCCGGCTGGGGAATAGATCGCCAGGGCCGCAGCATCCTGTATGCTGTGATTGGTCTTGATAAACTCAATGCGGAATTCCCCCAGGTTGATGGACTGGCCGAATTTCACAACCTTGCGCCTTACGCTGGAGAGAAGGCCGTGTTCCTCGAGCTTTTTCTCGATCAAGGTCATCGTCAGGAGCGTCGTATAGATCGGGATATTCAGTTTCTGAAACACATACGGAATTGCTCCAATGTGGTCCTCATGGCCGTGCGTGACGACAAGCCCTTTTACTTTGCTGTAGTTCTCCGTCAGATAGGTCACGTCGGGAATGACAAAATCAATCCCAAGCATATCGTCCTCCGGAAACGCAAGACCGCAATCAACGACGACAATGCTGTCCCCGTATTCAAATGCAGTCATATTCATTCCGATCTGTTCCAGGCCACCGAGCGGAATGATTTTTAACTTCTCAGTATTCACTTGTGCTTCTTTCAAAAATACTCCTTTCTGACATATAGGCGATCCTGTCACTTGTGTTCCGTCACAGGACAAGATCCGTGTCGTCAAGCATCTCCTCAAAGATCTTCCAAAGAGCCTTTCGTTCCTCCTCGTCTTCGACGGGAACATAGCAGGCCTCCTCCGAGTCCTGTTCAGAGATGTCTTTAAAAATATAAGCATTCGCGTCGCCTTCCCCCGCGTCCGTCGCCAGGAGATAATCCGTCCCGTTTACACGCGTCTGCTCTTCAACATATAACTTGCATACCGTGCCGTCATCGGCAATGAGTTCAATCGTCTCCATGTTGTTCCAGCCAATCCTGTAAAATGATCGCCGCAGCGACCGCATCAACCTTCTTCTTATAATCCTTTCGGCGCACTCCGCTCATCGCCATGGCCTCTTCGGCCTCCACGGTAGTGAGCCTCTCATCCATCAGGTGAACCTCCACATGGAGGCGTCTCAAGAGTTCATCGCGAAAAGACAGCGTCTTCTCCGCCCGTTCCCCCATGCTCCCATCCATGTTCAGCGGGAGACCGAGGACGAGCTCCCGGACGGAGTATTCCCCGATCAGCTCCTCAATCCTCCGATAAGTCGCCCTTAGATGTGTCTCTTCCTTGCGGCGGATAATCTCAAGCTCCCTCACGCTCAGGCGCATAGGATCACACACGGCCACTCCAACCGTCCGGGAGCCATAATCGAGACCCAGCACCCGTCCCTTCTCTTCAGTCACGCCAGGCCCGGTTCCGGATGTACTCACGGAGCAGCTCCTCCACAAGCTCATCGCGTTCAACCTTCATGATCAGGCTCCTGGCGCCCTTGTGATTCGTGATATAGGTCGGATCTCCGGACATGATATAACCGACGATCTGGTTGACTGGATTATAGCCCTTCTCAGACATCGCTTCATAGACAATGCTGATGACATCCTTGACATGAATCTCAGTATCCTTCTTCACGCTGAAGAACTGAGTACTTCCAATCTTGTCTGACATACGAGTATCCTCTCTCCAATGATATTCCAGTTGCTTTCTGTCCTCATGTCCGTGTTTATGACGTATTCAACACTATAGCCGTTAACGAAATGATCTGCTGTGCAGAAGCATTCGTTTTTCCTATAGCCAGTTAATCTAAGCAATTGCCTTCGGCAATTACTAAGGTTAACTAGTATATTTTACATCGGAAGTACCTTTTAGTAAAGCCGTCTTTCAAGGGAGACTTCTGCTTTCACATCCGGCCGCACTTCCTGGACGCGGCAGATCCAGATCTGTCCGGACAGAGGTTCTTCCGTCTCACACAATACTTCCAGTGCCTCTTTGCTGTGTCCGGAATTGAGGCTCATGCCTTCCGCCTGCTTCTGCTCCTCGAAGAGCACCTCCACCATTCTGCCTTGGAATCGCTCCGCATAGCGCCGCGATGCTTCCTTGCCAAGTGCAATCATGCGGTCGGATCTCCGGGCCTTGTCCTCCTCCGCTACCTGCCCGGGCATCTTTGCGGCCGCCGTCCCCCGCCGTACCGAGTACTTGAAGATGTGGGTTCCGGAAAATTGCATTCTCTCAACAAATGCATAGCTCTCCTCAAATTCCTCCTCGCTCTCCCCGGGGAATCCGACGATCACGTCCGTGCTGATGGCCGGATCCGGGAAAGCCGACCGCAGCCGCCTGCAGATCGCCTCATAGGATTTCGTATTGTACTTCCTCTTCATTCTCCTCAAGGTCGCGTCGCAGCCGCTCTGAAGCGAGAGGTGAAACTGGGGGCAGAGTTTCCCGTTTCGGGCCAGCTCCTGCACAAATTCTTCTGTCATGATACCCGGTTCAAGGGAGCCGAAGCGGAGTCTCTTTACATCAGGAATCGCTGCGATCCCCCGGAAGAGGTGCAGCAGCTCCCGGTTCGTGACCGCCTCTGAGGCGTCCGGCGTCTGGCGTCTGCCCTTCTCCGGAGAAAAATCAATCCCGTATGAGCTCACATGTATGCCGGTCAGGACAAGCTCCCGGTAACCCGCCCGGGCAAGCCGCTCCGCCTCCCGCAGCACCTCCTCAGGCCTGCGGCTTCTGGCTCGTCCCCTCACATAGGGAATCATACAGTAGCTGCAGAACTGGTTGCAGCCGTCCTGGATCTTCAGGAAGGCGCGGGTCCTTCCTTCGGTCTCTGAGATGGACAGCTCATCATAATGCTTCACGTTCTGAATCGGCTCCGTGTAGACGGTCTCAGGGCTCCCCGCCATGTAGCGCGCAAGAATCTCCGCAAGACGCGACTTTGCGTGATTGCCGATCATGAGGTCCACGGCTCCGTCCCTGATGAGCGCCTCCCCCGCATCCTCCACATAGCAGCCCACGGCAATCACAATGGCATGGGGGTTCCATTCCCTCGCCCGGTGAAGCATCTGACGGGATTTGCGGTCTGCGATATGCGTCACAGTACAGGTGTTGACGACATAGATGTCCGCACCCGCATCAAAAGGGACCAGCTCATAACCGGCCCTCTTGAGCTGCTCGATCATGGCCTCTGTCTCATAAGCGTTGACTCTGCAGCCGAGATTGTGAAATGCTGCCTTTAGCGCCATCTCTTTCCCCTCTGTACGTTCTTTTGCCCTTGACTTCCCCGTCCGTTTCAAGCTATGATGAGGAAGAAATGAGAGATAAATATGAATTGTGACAGGAGGACATCCTACATGAAAACAGTAAAAGTATCCCTTAATTCCATCGACAAGGTGAAGACCTTTGTCAATGATATAAACCGTTTCAACTTTGACTTCGACCTGGTCTCCGGCAGATATGTCATCGATGCAAAGTCCATCATGGGCATCTTCAGCCTCGATCTGTCAAGGCCCATCGACTTGAATATTCACGCGGAGGACAATCAGCTGGAAGACGTCCTCAAAGCACTCGCCCCTTATATTGTCGAATGAAAGACGAAAGGCCTGCCGCTTGCGGCAGGTCTTTTTTATTCCGGTTTCACTGTAAATGTCTCCGTCGTATAGATCGCCTTCTCAAGGAGTTCCTCTATCTTGCCCTTCAGCTTCGCCTCCGATCTCTCGATCACCTCAAGCAGCGGCTTTGTCACCGGATGCCTTGCCACAAAGATGGTGCAGCAGTCCTCATAAGGCAATATGGAGGTCTCATAGGTTTCAATCCTCTTGGCCACATCCACGATCTCGCTCTTGTCAAAGCAGACCAGCGGGCGGTAGACAGGAAGGCGGACTGCAGCATTTGTCACAAGCAGAGACTGCATGGTCTGGCTCGCCACCTGGCCGATGCTCTCCCCCGTCACAATGCCGAGATCCCCGTCTTTTTCCGCAAAATGCTCGGCAATCCGCATCATGTATCTCCGCATAATGACCGTCAGCTCCTCATGGGGACAAGTGTCATAAATCGCCAGCTGTATGTCCGTAAAGTTGACAACATGCAGGCGTATGGGTCCCGTGTACTTTGAAATCGCACGGGCCAGATCCACAACCTTCTGCTTCGCTCTCTCAGAGGTATACGGGGGTGCGTGGAAATAGACGGCATCGATCTTGACGCCGCGCTTCGCCGTCATCCATCCCGCCACCGGGGAATCAATGCCTCCGGACAGGCAGAGCATGGCGCTGCCGTTGGAGCCGACAGGCATGCCGCCGGGTCCGGGCAGGACCTTTGAGTACATATAGACGCGGTCGCGGATCTCAAGGTCAAAGAGGATCTCAGGATGGTGAACGTCGACATGCATCTGGGGATAAGCTTCCAGAATCGCCTCTCCGAGCTGGGCATCGATCTGCATGGAATCCAGGGGATATTCCTTGTTGACGCGGCGGGCCTTTACCTTAAAGGATTCCTTTGAGCCCGGGTGTTCCTCCGCAACGTATGCAACGATGTCCCGGCGCAGTTCATCAATTCCCGCCAGTTCGTAGGTATGCACAGGGCAGATTCCCACGATGCCAAAGACGCAGGAGAGGGCCGATACGGTCTCCTCTTCGTCCCAGTCGCCGCTGCACTCCACGTAGATTCTTCCGCGTTCTTTCCGGATCTCAAAGTCGCCGCTGATCTGGGCGAGCTTCAAGCGCACTTGCTTCGCAAGGGCGTCCTCGAACACGTGGCGGTTGTTGCCCTTGATGCCAATCTCGCCGTACTTAATCAGGTATGTGTGGAACATGATATTTCTCCTTCATCATCGCCGCAGCTTCATGAGCGCCGCAGCGGACCGTAGCGGCGGAGCGCCGGAAGCAGCTCTTCAAGTGCCGCAAGTGTAGTTGTGACCTCATCGAGGGTGTTGCTTTCGCAGAAACTGAAGCGCACGGAGGAAGTGACCTCATCCTTCGGGGCCGCGATCGCCGTCAGGGTCGGTGAAGCACTTCGCTTGTGCGTGGAACAGGCAGAACCGGCCGAGATGAAAATGCCGCGGTCCTCCAAGGCATGCAAAAGAACTTCACTGCCAACTCCCAGAAAAGAAGCGTTGACAATGTGGGGAGCCCCCTCGCGCCCGGACGGGCTGTGGAGAACCACATCCTCCAAGCGGGCCAGGCCTTCCTCGAGCGCCTCTTTGAGCCGGTAGAGGTGGCTGATCTTCTCATCGAAATTGCGGTAAGCCTCCTCGGCGGCGACGCCAAGGCCGCAGGCGCCGGGAACATTTTCCGTGCCTGAGCGCATCCCATCCTGCTGCCCTCCCCCGTAGAGGATGGGGACGATGCGGACATCCTTCGAGACATACAGGAAACCGCTCCCTTTGGGCCCGTGAAGCTTGTGCCCGCTGGCAGACAGCAGGTCAATTCCCAGCTGCTTCGGATAGATGCGGTACTTCCCATATGCCTGGATAGCATCCACGTGGTAAATCGCACCAGGCGCTTTCGCGTGAATCAGCTCTGCGGCTTCCTGTACGGGAACTACTGCCCCGATCTCATTGTTGACATACATCGTGGAGACGGCAATTACATCCCCGGACAGCATCTCCTCCAGGGCCGCAAGATCCAGGCGTCCCCGGCTGTCTACGGGGATCTGTTCCGTCTCAAAGCCCTCCTTCTGCAGGAATTTACATACTTCCGAGACAGCCGGATGCTCCATCGACGTACAGAGAATGCGCCGTCCGCGCCGCCTGCCCGCGAGGGCTGCCCCCAGGATTGCCATATTGTTCGACTCGGTCCCTCCGGAGGTAAAGATAATCTCCTTCTCCCCTGCTTTTAGAGTCGCCGCAATCTTCTTTCTGGCCTCCCTGAGACAGCGCTCCGCGTCCACTCCTTTGGAATGGAGGGAGGAAGGGTTGCCGTAATCCTCCGTCATGGTCCGGATCACAGTCTCCAGAACGGCTTCCGATGGTCTTGTCGTAGATGAATTGTCAAAATATATCTCTCTCATATCGGTCTAATGATAGCGAACCTCCATCAATGTCAGTCCTCTCGCAGGGGCCGTGGGTCCTGCCTCCGTGCGCTGCCGGGCCTCCAGAATGGAAGGCATGGAGTCGGGCGCGCGTTTCCCCTCTCCCACTTCAAGCAGCGTTCCCACGAGGATCCTGACCATGTACTGCAGAAACCCTTCTCCATAAAAGGCGAGGTCAATCTCGTCTCCCTTTTGGGAGATCTCAATTGCGCGCAAGGTCCTCACTGTAGATTTTTTCATGTGCGGATTGCCGCAGAAGCTGCGGAAATCATGTCGGCCCTCAAGGAGCTGTGCGGCAGAGCGCATCGCCTGCAGGTCCAATTCGCCGCCGCGGTACACATAGACGTATTTCCTGTCGAACACATGGGCTTCTTTTTTAAGCGCGATGCGGTAGAGGTAATATTTCTCGGACGCGTTATAGCGGCTGTGAAAGCGAGGTGACGCATAAGAGACCAAGAGCACTCCGATGTCGTCGGGGAGATACTCATTCAAATAGCTGCAGATCTCCTCCGGCGTCAGCTCCGTGTCAGCCCGGAACTGGGCGACCTGCCCCCGCGCGTGGACGCCGGCATCCGTCCTCCCGGCGCCGTGAACCTCACAGGGAGCTCCGGTCATGCGTTCCAGAATGGCCTCCAGTTTGTGCTGGATCGTGTTCGGGGTATCGCCGAGCCTCTGCCATCCGTTGTAGCGCGTTCCGTCATATTGTATGAGCATCCGATAATTCCTAAGCATCCGCTTCTCCCGCTTCTGAGGTCTGTCCCTTAAGCTCCTGCTTCACAAGCCTTATCTGCAATCAGAACCTGTCTCATTCATGCAAGCATGATGAGCCGGAAGCTGATTGCAGATTGGCCGTGAATAATAACCCTTTTGGAACACGATGCTGCTCCACTCCCCCATCCTCTGAGTCTCCAGAGGACGGAGGCCCGCTTTTGAGGCCGCTTCCAGGACCAGGTCCTCCCGGTCCGCCAGGATGCCGGACGTGATATAGATCCCGCCGTCCTTCAGGTGGTCCGGAATCCGCGGCATAATCCCGGCGAGGATCTCCGCGATGATATTGGCCGCCGCGATCTCATAGCGCGAAAAGCCGACAGATGCCTGCAGCCCGGGGTCCGTGGACAGATCCCCCAAAAACACCCGGAAGGAGTCCTCCGAGATGTCATTTTGTTCCAGATTGTCCCGGATCGCGGGCAGTGTATTCGGGTCGATGTCTGTGCCGCACACTAAGGAAGCGCCGCTCTTCAGGGCGACTATACCGAGAATGCCGCTGCCCGTACCCACGTCGAGAAAGGAATCTCCCCGTTTCAGGTACTTGCGCAGCGCCCGGACCGCCAGCTGCGTCGTCTCGTGGGTGCCGGTTCCAAAAGCCGTCCCCGGGTCGATCTTCAGCACCATAGAAGGCTGCTTTTCCAGGCGGACCGGCTCCTCCCAGGTCGGGCGGATGAAGATGTCGTCGATCCAGAAGCTGTGGAAGTATGCCTTCCAATTATTGATCCATTCCTCATCTCTTGTCTCCGACACTTCGATGCGGCAGGACCCAAGATCCGTGAAAGCCCTCAGCTCCTCAAGGCCCGCCAAGACCTTCCGGATCACTTCAGAGCTGTCCACATCCCCCTCTGTGTAGAAAGTGATCCGGGCCAGGTGGTCATCCGGAGGAAAATCAGGCAGGACATCGCCAAACATTCCTCCGCTCTCAGCCGGCTCCGGCGGCTTCTTGTCCGAAACCTCCAGGTAGTCAAAGCCGAGCTCTGAGAGCATGGCGGCAACAAGCTCCTCCGCTTCCTCGGTGGTGTGAATCGTAAAGCTCTTCCAAACCATTGCTTATTTTTCCTCCCCGCAGGCCTTTGCATATGCCTGGAGAGCCTTCTTCTGCTCCCGGTTCAGCTTCGTGGGAACCTGGACCACGAGTGTGACATAGTGGTCTCCCCGGACACCGCGGTGGTGGACGGAGGGAACTCCCTTGCCTCTGAGGCGGATCCGCGTATCTGTCTGAGTTCCCGCCTTGACCTCGTACTCCACCTCGCCGTCAATTGTCTTGATCCGGATCTTACCTCCGAGAGCAGCTCTCGTAAAGGAAATGGGCTGGACGGAGTAGAGATTCGTGTCATCTCTCTCAAACTGGGGATGACGGGCGACGCGCACCTCCACAAGAAGGTCTCCGCGGGGACCGCCGTTGCTCCCCGGCTCACCCTTATCGCGGATCCTCACGGACATGCCGCTGTCGATTCCGGCAGGGATCTCCACACTGAGCTTGGTCTTCTTCGTAATGGATCCGCTGCCCTTACATTCCGTACATCTTTCTTTAATGATCTTCCCTCTTCCTTTGCAGTCCGGACAGGCCGTCTCTGTCTTCATCATGCCGAAGATGGACTGCTGCGTGGAGAAGATGCGTCCGGTCCCGCGGCACTTCCCGCAGGTCTCGGGCGTCGTGCCGGGCTTTGCTCCGCTGCCGCCGCAGGTTGGGCAGGGCTCCCTTAAGTTCAGCTCGATCTGCTTCTCGCAGCCGAACACCGCCTCCTCAAACGTAATGCTGACGGATGTGCGGACATTGGCTCCGCGCATGGGGCCGTTCGATGCGCTTCTGGAAGAGCGCCTGCCGCCTCCGAAGAGATCGCCGAAGAGGTCGCCGAAGATATCTCCCATATCCCCGCTGAAGTCAAAGCCGCCGAAGCCACCGGCTCCTCCTTCAAATGCAGAGAATCCGTACTGATCGTACTGCGATCTCTTCTGGGGATCACTGAGCACTGAATAGGCCTCGGATGCCTCTTTGAACTTCTCAGCAGCCTCGGCATTTCCCGGGTTCATATCGGGATGGTACTTCTTGGCGAGCTTCCTGTATGCCCTCTTCAAATCATCATCGCTGGCATTCTTTGCGACTCCAAGTACCTCGTAGTAATCCCTTTTATCCGCCATATCCGTTTATCCTTCCCCTTAGTGGTGCATTGCTGCCGGCTCTTGCTCCGGCCGGCTGAAATCTTATAATTGTTTACACTCTACACAGCTCCTCCGAAAGGGAGGAGCTGTGTGAAATGTCATGTATTTGCAAATGGATCCTCATACCTCTTTGAAGTCGGCATCCACGACATCGTCATCACCGCTGCCGGTATTTCCGCCGCCTGCATAGCCGCCCATGTCAGGACCGGCCTGTCCCTGTGCGCCCTGTGTCTGCTCGTACATCTTCGCAAACAGCTTCTGGGCGCTCTCGAGGAGTTTGTCCTTCGCAGCCTTGATCTCATCGATCTCAGCGTCACTGAGTACCGCGCCGGCATCCGTATGTCTTGCAAGAATGTCCTTCAGGGCCTTAAGATCGCTCTCAACCGCGGCCTTATCCGAAGCATCCAGCTTGTCTCCGGCGTTCTTCAGCGCATCCTCAACCTGGAAGACCATGGAGTCAGCTTCATTCTTCGTATCTACACCTTCTTTGCGCTTCTTGTCCTCCGCCTCATACTGCTGGGCTTCCTTCACCGCGCGGTCGATATCGGCGTCAGACATATTGGAGCTGGCCGTAATGGTGATATGCTGTTCCTTCCCCGTGCCAAGGTCCTTCGCAGAGACGTTGACGATTCCGTTCGCATCAATGTCGAATGTGACCTCGATCTGCGGGACACCGCGTCTTGCGGGCGGAATTCCATCGAGGCGGAACTGGCCGAGAGATTTATTATCCCTGGCGAACTGTCTCTCACCCTGCAGCACGTTGATATCGACTGCTGTCTGGTTGTCTGCAGCTGTGGAGAAAATCTGGCTCTTCTTGGTCGGAATAGTTGTGTTCCGCTCAATGAGGCGCGTCGCAACGCCGCCCATGGTCTCAATGGACAGAGACAGCGGTGTGACGTCAAGCAGCAGGATGTCTCCTGCGCCTGCATCGCCGGCCAGCTTGCCGCCCTGGATCGAAGCGCCCAGTGCGACGCACTCATCAGGATTCAGGTTCTTGCTGGGATCCTTGCCCGTCAGCGTCTTCACGCGGTCCTGAACAGCCGGGATTCTTGTGGATCCGCCAACCAGGAGCACCTTTGTCAGGTCGCCGGCTGTCAGGCCTGCATCCGCAAGTGCCTTCTGCACCGGAGTGACCGTCCGCTCTACCAGGTCGTGGGTCAGCTCGTCGAATTTCGCACGAGTCAGGTCCATGTCAAAGTGCTTCGGTCCTTCATTCGTCGCCGTGATGAAGGGGAGGTTGATATTCGTTGTCGTGGCAGTGGACAGCTCCTTCTTCGCCTTCTCCGCTGCCTCCTTGATTCTCTGGAGAGCCATATTGTCCTTGGACAGGTCCACGCCTTCTTTCTTCCGGAAGTCTTCAATCATGTAATTGGCGATCACATTGTCGAAGTCGTCTCCGCCGAGGAAGCTGTCGCCGTTCACCGCCAGCACTTCGATAACGCCGTCACCGATCTCGATAATGGAGACGTCGAATGTACCGCCGCCAAGGTCGTACACCATAATCTTCTGGTCGCTCTCATTGTCCAGGCCGTAAGCAAGTGCCGCAGCGGTCGGCTCGTTAATGATACGCTTGACATCGAGGCCCGCAATCTTGCCCGCGTCCTTTGTCGCCTGGCGCTGTGCATCATTGAAATAAGCGGGAACGGTGATCACAGCTTCTGTGACCTTCTCGCCGAGATAGCTCTCAGCATCTGCTTTCAGCTTCTGAAGAATCATCGCGGAGATCTCCTGCGGTGTGTAGCTCTTCCCGCCGGCGGTCACCTTCTCGCTGGTTCCCATCTTTCTCTTAATAGAAGAAATTGTGTTCTCAGAGTTCGTCACGGCCTGTCTCTTGGCCGGCTCACCGACAAGTCTCTCACCTGTCTTCGTAAATGCCACTACGGAAGGGGTTGTTCTGACACCTTCTGCATTCGTTATAACGGTCGGCTGACCGCCTTCCATCACTGCTACGCAGCTGTTTGTTGTCCCCAGATCGATACCGATAATCTTACTCATGTCTGTTCTCCTTTTCTATCTTTCACTTTCTGTTCTTATAATCATTTGATAAACCAGCCTTCCGGCTCTCCGCGAGCCTGTCCGGCGCTTCAGTTCGCTACCTTCACCATGGAATGTCTCACCACAGTATCCCGGTATGTATAGCCCTTCTGGAACTCCTCTGCCACGATGTTCTCACCGAGCTTCTCATCATCGACATGCATCACTGCATTATGAAGATTCGGGTCAAAGGTCTCGCCTTGTGCAGGAATCGGTTTTACACCGATATCGTCCAGGGCTTTCACGAACTGCTTACAGATCTTGTCCATGCCCTCGGCCACGGGATCATCCCTGGAATCCTCCGGGAGAGCCGCAAGTCCTCTCTCGAGATTGTCGAGCACCGGAAGGATCTTGCTCATAACGTCCTTCACGGCATAGCTGTAGAGATCTGCCTTCTCCTTCTCTGTTCTCTTGCGGTAGTTCTCATACTCCGCGAGAGTCCGCATATAGCGGTCCTTTAAAGCTGCAATCTCCTCATCCTTCTTGGCAAGGGCTTTCTTGTCGCGGCGCCCGAAGAGGTTTCCCTTCTTTTCTTCTTTCCCGTCTCCTTCCTGTGCCGCAGAGCCGTCTTCTTCCGGGTCCTCCGGCACTTCCGCATCGTCAGGCAGGTCGTCCGCATCTTCTGTGTTCCGGTCCGCAGCAGATTCATCCTCCGCGGCTTCCGTCATCGCATCCTCTGCCTCCTCCCCGGCAGTTTCTTCCTTCTTATTCTCTTCTTCCGCTTCTGCAGCAGTGTCATTTTCCTTCTCAGAAGAATCTTCCCTGACTTCTTCAGAAGAATTCAAATCACTCGCTTTATCTTTATACGTATTATCCACTTTGGTCAACACCCTCACTTTCTGTATTTATTTCCCGCTGCGGAGAATCCCCTGTGCCAAATACGTCGCTGAGGGCGGCTTTCACCGTCTTGAGCGAGCGCATCACATGCTCATAGTCCATTCGCTTCGGACCAATGATGCCGATGGTGCCCTGAAGTCCGTCACCCAGCTCATAAGTCGCCGTAACCACACTGCAGTCCTTCATCGATTCCACAGGGCTCTCATCCCCGATATAGACCTGTATGCCGGAGTCATCTTCCTGTTCCTCCGCAACCTGCATAAAGTCAGCCAGCACATCCTTCTCCTCCAGAGTGGAGATCAGCCGGCTTGCACTCTCCGAGTCCGCAAGTTCGGGATAACGGAAGATATTGTTGGCGCCGCTGGTATAAATCTGCATGTTCTCATCGGTCTCAGCCCGGATGACTTCTGCAATCGTGTCCAGCACTTCGTTGACGATCGCACTGTGAATTCCGGCCTCTTCCTTCACATTGGAAATGAGTCCCAGGTTGATATCGGCAAGCGTCAGGCCGTTGAATCTCGTGTTGAGCAGGAGATTCAATTTCAGGATCTGCTCGTCTGAGATATCCTCCGCCAGGTCAATCAAGTGGTTCTTAACAATATTTCCATCGATCACCACAACGTTGAGCAGCTGCCTCGCGGAAAGGCGGGACAACTGGATGAACTTCACCTTGTTCCGCTTATAGGACGGTGCCGAGAGCATCGCGGTGTAGTTCGTATTGCTCGCAAGGAGCTTGACGACCTGCTTCAGGACCTCCTCCATCCGGCTGGTCTTGGCGATCATCAGGGAATTCATCGCAGTGACCTGTTCCGTCTTCTCCGCCACAAGGCGGTCTACATAGAAGCGGTAGGCCTGATCCGTCGGAATGCGGCCTGCGGAAGTATGGGGCTGAATAATGAACCCCATCTCCTCAAGATCCGACATCTCATTCCGGATCGTCGCAGAGCTCAAGTTGAGATCCGTGTACTTCGAGATCGTCCTGGACCCAACCGGCTCGCCCGTCTTCAGATAGGTTTGAATGATCGCATTCAATATGGTGATCTTTCTGGCATCCAGTTCCACGACGTCTAATTCCTTCATTACAGTGCTTATTCTTTCGTTCTATTAGCACTCGTTTTGGTGGAGTGCTAATATCTAGTAGAGAATATACACCCATGTCAGACGGATGTCAACTATAAATAAAAAAAATAACAATGATGCCGGGGGATGCTGCAGTGGGGACGGTTCTTTTTGCGACATTTAA
>CADCQE010000052.1 GCA_902803505.1 uncultured Lachnospiraceae bacterium
AAAAGAATTTACCCTTCAAAAATTTTTTTACAACCCCTTATTAATTATTTATACTCCCCTGAAGAGGTCTTGTCGGCTCCCCCGGCAGGGCCTTTTCACTGGATAGAAAAGTTTAGAAAGGATCAAAATCCCGATGTCCGGTAAGCTCAGGAATGCAGAGACGATCATCTATCTCCTGATTTCGGTTCTGCTCGTGTTTATATTTAAGAAGGCAGCGTCTTCTCCGTTAAGTGAGTCCGGCATCGTGTTCGGCTTCAACTATAACCTCGTCGTCTACGTCCTCTCTCTTCTTGGCATGTTCGTCCTCTTCCTGGTCCTCATGCTGCTGACGGACCGCATCTCCAGGACTTTGTTCTGGGCGGATCTTCCGGACCCCGAAGTGCCCGGAAAGGGCGGAATCGCAAAGCGGATTCTCTTTATCATCTACATCGCAGCGGCAATCTGCGTTCTTATCTTTATTTACCAGATCTATATCAACGAGAACAATCTCTATCCGCAGAATAATGCCGCGACGTTTATCCGGCAGGAAGTCCCGCACCCCGTCTATTTTTCCGTCATTGCGGTGCTGGCCGCGGTGCTCTATTTCTCCTTCCGGGCGAAGCAGCATCTCCCGGAGAACATAGTACTCCGCTTCGGGCTCATGCCCCTGTTTGCTTTCTTCAGCGCCATGCTCGTCTACTGCCCGAACATCCTGAAGGATAACGGGGCGGGTCCCCTGCATATCCACGCCGTGACGAATTCTATTGTCAACGTGATGCACGGCGCACCCTATGATAACCTTAACTGCAGCATTTACGGGCATTATGCGCTTCTGCTGGCGCCAATCGCCAAGCTCTTCGGCAATAACCTGAACGGCATCATGCTCTCTCTTGCCATCTGCGCCTTCTTCACATTCTTTGCGGCCTTCTATGCGGCGCACAAGATGATCCGGAACAACCTGGTCTATTTCCTCACGGTGTGCGCAGTCACCGGGACCACTACACTGCTCACCCGCAGAGGCCAGTATTTCCAGGTCAATCCGCTGCGTCTCTTCTTCCCGGCGCTGGCCCTGGCGCTCGTCGCCTACTCCATTTCCCACACGCAGACGCGGAGGAGGCGCTGCATCGCGGTGCTCGAGCTGATTCTCGGGACCTGCTCACTCATCTGGAACTTTGAGACGGGGCTTTTTTGCGTACTCCTCATCATGGTCTGCAAGGTCTACCGGGTGCTCTATACCGACCCGCTCTTCTCCAGACATACATTCCGCACCATTCTCTTTGCAATCCTCTACGGGATCCTGTGCCTGGCCCTGGCCCTGCTCGCGGTAGGCACCTACAACGTGGCGGCAGGGGGATCCTTCGGAACGGTGCGGCAGTTCATCTATCCCCTGCTCTCGGGCACTTACAACGTCAACAATCTCCGGACCGTGTTCCCATCGGTGCAGTTCCTCTACTTCTTTGAGATCCTGCTCTTCCTGCTCACGGCCCTGATCTGCCTGCGCAGGCAGGCGACTCACAGGTGCAGCGACAATGTCTCCGAGACGGTCGTCTTTGCCACTAGTGTCTCGGGGCTCCTGGCCCTGATCTATTTCATGAACCGCTCTGTCTACGGGAACATGTCCATCTCCCACATGCAGCTGGGGCTGTGCCTCGGCTTCTGGGCCTCGAGAGCCCTGGATGTGGAGGGGGATACCATCCGGGAGCGCATCTGCACGCCTTCGCGGCTGATGAACCGGATGCTCCTCGGCATTCTCTTCGGCTGCTCCGTCCTGCTGGCGGTCGAAGGAGCGAGCTATATTCAGATCGCAACGGATTTCCGCGTGAAATCCTCCTGGAATACCGAATCACTGGATGAGGCGGCACAGGAGCTCAGCAAGAACGTTCCGAAGGATACCTTTGGGTTCGGGACCTATGTGCCGGAGGTCTATGCCGCTCTGGGCTGGGATACCGGCTGCTATATGACAGACTGGTCGGATATCAACGCCGAGAACTGGCGCTATGCGGTCAGCGAAGCCAACAAGCGGGATACCTTCCTGAGCTCTGTGGACGATCTGCAGGGCGTCGACGACTACGAAGTGACGGCCGAGGTGCCGGTCGGGGATTACACATTCCGGCTGTACAAGAAGAAATCCTGATAGAAACAGCTGTATAAGGGAAACAACAGATTGGGAGAATCCAGATGAGCAGAATAGGATGCGGATACGACGTACACAAACTGACAGAGAACCGGAAGCTGATTCTGGGAGGAGTAGAAATCCCGTATGAGAAGGGCCTCCTGGGCCACTCAGATGCCGACGTGCTTGTCCACGCCATCATGGACGCGCTTCTTGGCGCTGCCGCCCTCGGCGATATCGGCCTCCTTTTTCCGGACAATGACCCCGCTTACGAGGGCGCCGATTCCCTCGTGCTGCTCCGCAAGGTCGGGGGGCACCTCACGAATCACGGCTACTACATCAACAATGTGGACGCCACTGTGATCGCCCAGGCGCCGAAGCTCCGTCCCTATATCGACGAGATGCGCAGCCGCATCGCTGCACAATTAAAGATCCCGGCCGACCGCGTCAGCATCAAGGCGACGACGGAGGAAGGACTCGGCTTCACCGGAGCCGGTCTGGGGATCGCGGCACAGGCGGTCTGCTCCATTGACAGCTTCAAGGGCTGACCCGCTTAGTTCGTCTGCGTCTTCCTCCTCACCCGCTGAAATGCGTTGTCCACGGATTTCGGACTCTTTCCGAGGATCTCCGCAATTTCTTTTATACTGTGTCCCGCCAGATAGAGATCCAGCACTTCTTTCTCCATCCTGCTGAGCTTGGAGCGCAGAAGCGCCACTTTGTCCTCCACCGCGCTCTTTTCGATGACGATGGACTCGGGGCTCTCTTCACTCAAGGTCTCGGACAGCTCCCACTCCTCCTCTGTCAGGAGAACCGAGCTGTTGAGAGGCCTGTTCTTTTCTCTCCGGGAAGCTTCGATCGCCCTCAGGATCTGCCGGTCGATACACAGGGCCGCAAATGTGGGAAAGCGGGTCTCATAGTCCGGGGAGTAATCCCGGACCGCTTTATAAAGGCCGATCATCCCCTCCTGGATGAGATCCTCCTTGTCCCCGCCTGCGAGAAAGCGCTGCCTGCACTGCCGCAGCACAAGGGGCTTGTATTTTGTGAGCAGCAGGTCCATCGCTTCGCTGTCCCCTTCCTGCCCAAGAACGGCAAGCTCCTCATCCGTCCGTCCTTCCAATTCCTTTCTCATCCGCGCTGCCTCACGATCTCATACATGAGCACGCCTGCTGCGACAGAAGCATTCAGGGAATCGATCTGTCCTCTCATCGGAATGGACGCTGTGAAATCACAGCTCTCTCTGACGAGACGGCTCACCCCTTCTCCTTCATTTCCGATGACAAGGCCGATGGCTCCGTCCAGCTTCAGGTCGTACATGCGCTCTCCCTGCATATCGGCACAGACAAACCAGATTCCTTCCTTCTTCAGCTTCTCCATTGTCGCTTTGAGGTTCGTCACCTTGGCGACGGGAACATAGTTCAGCGCGCCCGCCGAAGCGCGGACCACGGTGGCCGTGAGGCCGGAGGCCCGGTGCTTCGTGATGATGACGCCGTGGGCTCCCGCCAGACAGGCGGTCCGGATTATGGCCCCCAGGTTGTGGGGGTCCTCAATTCCGTCGAGCAGGATGAGGAACGGAGCTTCTCCGCTCTCCCTGGCCCTCCGGAGAATATCCTCCACGGTGGCGTACTGATAAGCCGCCACCTGGGCGATGACGCCCTGGTGATGTCCGGTGGAGGACATCTCATCCAGGCGGTCCTTTGCCAGAAAGCTTACGATGGTCCCGGCCTTCCTGGCCTCCCGCAGAATGGTCCGGATGGGCCCATCCTGGGAATGCTCTTGGATAAAGAGCTTGTCTACAATTCTTCCTGAGCGGTATGCCTCCAGAACTGCATTTCTTCCTTCTATGCGATCCATGTCTTCTCCTTCAATTCCCTACCCCGGTCTCTATCAGCTCCAGCGCACGCTCTTTGCGCCCGCACAGATACAGATAGCCGATCAGGGCCTCGAATCCGGTCGCCCTTCGGTAGTCGGCGACGCTTGCGTTCTTCGCTTTTGTGTAAGACTTGGCATTACGCCCCCTCCGGTACACGGCCTCCTCCTCATCCGTCAGGACCGGCAGGATGAGCTCCATCATCGCGGACTGGGCACTGGCTTTTACCATAGAAGCCTTTGCGCGGTGAAGGGCATTCGGGCGGGCATTTCCCCGCTGCACAAGCATCGTCCGGATGGCCAGGTCATAGACCGCGTCCCCGACAAAAGCAAGGACAAGCGGGGAATAGCTCCCCGCCTCTTCTGCACTCAGCTCCGGCAGAAAATGCCGGCTTTCATGTTCTATCATACTCTCTTTCCAATGCTGCCTTGTATCAGGATCACAATCAGGTTCCCTTCGTGTCTCACACCCGCTTCCACTTGACGCCGTCCCGGGTATCCAGCAGTTCTATGCCCCTCTCCTTCAGAAGGTCACGGATGCGGTCCGCTTCCGCAAAATTCTTTGCCTTGCGGGCGGCCTGCCGCTCTTCGATCAGGGTCTCGATCTCGCTGTCAAGGCTCTCCTCCTGCTTCAGGACGACGAGGCCGAGGATCTCCGTAAGCTCAAGAAGCACGCTAAGCACCGCTTCCGCCAGGGCCTTCGGAGCCCCGTCCGGAACATTGCTGTTGGCGAAGCGGACGAGATCAAAGACCACGGACAGGGCGTCCGCCGTGTTGTTGTCGTCATCCATGCGCTCGTCAAATTTCGCGATAAAGTCCTTCGCTTCTTCAGCGATGGCTGCGGCCTTCCCCTCAAGAGGAGCATCCGTGCCTTTCTCCGACACATCCTTCAGATGTCCGGCCGCTGTGCAGATCCGCTCCAGTGAGGTCTTCGCCGCCTCCATGAGATCCGCGCTGAAATTTAAGGGGCTGCGGTAATGCGCACTCAGCATGAACAGGCGGAGCACCTGGAGGTCGTATTCCTTTGAAATATCCCTTACAGTGAAGAAGTTCCCAAGGGATTTGGACATTTTCTTGTGATCGATATTCAAGAAGGCGTTGTGCATCCAATAGCGGGCAAAGGGCACTCCGTTCGCACAGGTGGACTGGGCGATCTCATTCTCATGATGCGGGAAGACAAGGTCCTCGCCGCCGGCGTGGATGTCGATGGTATCTCCGAGATAGCGCTTCGCCATCACGGAGCACTCAATGTGCCAGCCCGGGCGCCCGTCGCTCCAGGGAGACGGCCAGGAGGGCTCTCCTTCTTTCCTGGGCTTCCAGAGCACAAAGTCCAGGGGATCCTCCTTCTCCTCCTCTCCGCTGACCTTGAGGCTGCGGAAGCCGCTCCTCAGGTCGTCAAGATTCTTGTGGGAGAGCTCGCCGTAGTTCTGATAGCTCCGCGTGGAGAAATAAACCGTGCCGTTTTTCTCATAGGCATGGCCGGCATCGATCAGGGTCCGGATCATTGCGATCATGCCGTCGATCTCCTGTGTGGCCTGCGGGTGGGTCGTGGCCGGGCGGATATTCATAGCGGCCATATCCTTCCTGCACTCCTTGATGTAGCGCTCGGCAATCTCCTCCGCGCTCACGCCTTCCTCCTGCGCCGCCTTGATAATCTTGTCATCTACGTCGGTGAAGTTCGAGACGTAGTTGACCTCATATCCTTTGTGCTCAAGATAGCGGCGGAACGTATCGAAGACGATCATCGGGCGGGCATTTCCTATGTGGATGAGATTATACACCGTAGGCCCGCAGACATACATGCTGACCTTACCGGGCTCAAGGGGAATAAACTCTTCTTTTGTCATGCTCAGGCTGTTAAAGATCTTCATGAAAATGTGCTCCTTCATCTTTCTTTGGGCTTTTCCCATTGTAGACAATTCCGGGCTCACTTGCAAGCGTTGATCTTGAAGGGCTAAAAGAAAAAAAAAA
>CADCQE010000053.1 GCA_902803505.1 uncultured Lachnospiraceae bacterium
ATGGAAGCGGCAGGAGTTCTCATTGCAGAGCTTCACCGCGACGTCCTCCACAGGTCCGTTTTCATCCGTGACATTGACGTGATAGACCGCAACAGCCTCTGCTTTCTCTTCCGGCTCCTCTTCGGCTTCCTCACCCGCAAGAAGCGAATCCAGGCGTTTTTCATATGATTCGACGGCCGCTCCGACGATTGGCATTCCGAGGACATTTCCTTCCTTGTCTACAAATATTGTAAAGGGGTAACCATCAATTTGTTTACGCACCTCTTCCGGGAGCAGAACATTGGGATAGTTTGTCCCCCACTCCTTCATCATCTCTCTGCCCTTCTCCAATTCGGCAGGATCCTGGTCTCTTTCATATTCCAGGCCCACGATTCCGCATCCCTTCTTCTGAATGTTCGTATGAATCCGGGCCAGATCTGCCATCTCATCCACGCAGTAATGGCACCAGGTTCCCCAGCAGTTGAGCATGGTGATCTCATTCCCGGAGAACAGTTCTTCACTCGTCACAGTATTGCCGTCTATATCCGTGGTTGTGAAGGAAATCTTCTGCCCAATCATTTCCTTCGCATGATCCACGGGTTCAAAGATCTCTGCGCCCTTCAGTAATTCTGGGATCGTCTTCTCCAGCTCCCCGAATTCCTCAGCGAATGTTTCTCCGATCGCTGAGAGATACTCCTCGTAATTCTGTGCCGGAATGTAATAGAAGGTGAATCCGTCGGCAGAACCCAGCTCCTCCGGGGCGTCAAAGTTGAGCTCGTCTACATTATAGGTCTTTGCAAATTCCTCTTTCATCGTATCAAGATCAACATCTCCTGCCAGCACCATGCCGATCATGCCGGTCGCTTCTCTACTCGCTTCCTTTTCTTCTTCTGTCGAATCTGAGGTATACAGGATTCTTTTTGCCTCATCAATCGGCATCGCCACATAGTAAAAATCCAGCTCATAGACGTGATGGTCATCATCAATTGCCCCATATGGATAAGGAATAAAGAGCCCCTCCTTGCCTTGCGGCATATCTGCCGCAGGGATCCTCATGCCTACTTCCTCATAGGACTCCATATTCTCCGATGCCCCGGCTGTGATGGTCATCGTCAATGCAAGCAATACCAACAAAATAAGTGATCCAACTCTTTTCATCATTTCCACTCCTCTTTTCTTTCTTGTTGTAAAATCAGGTTCTTCCCAATTCTGCTGCTGTCAATGATAGCCGTTAGCGAATTAATAGCAGTTAACGAAATGATCTGCCATGCAAAACCATTTCTGTGTAAAAAGAAACCTGTTTTCTTCTAGCATAGTACAATCTTAATACATGTCAAGGATTCTTTCGCTGCTCTTGACACGCTCATCAGCGAGCCCATGAATGACATCCTTCGATTTGCGGCAACAGGTTTCTTTCTCTGCCTGATCCGGTATAAACAGCGTCACAACCGTCCCGCCGCCGGGACGGGGATCGATGCTGAAATCACCGCCGCACATCTGCCGGAGCCGGATCTCCAGACTGCGGAGCGCCACTCCCCCGTAAGCATCCGCCGCTTCGAGCTGTAAGTCGCAGCCATCATTTTCAATCACAACTTCTGAGCCTCCTTCTACCGCTCTGGTGCGGATCAGGATATTCAGCTGTTCCCTGTCCGGATCCATCCCGTGCTTCACTGCATTCTCCACAACGGGCTGCAGGGTCAACGGCGGCAGGGAGAAGTCCTTATGCCCAATGTCGAAGGTCACTCCGAGCTGATCCTCAAACCGGGCCTGTTCCACGGATAAATACGCACGGGTATGCTCCAGCTCTTCCTCAAAAGAAACCATCTCCCGCTTCGTGACCGAATCAAATACCTTCCTGAGATAAATCGTAAAATCACGGATTACGCTCTGTGCTTTTTCGGGGTCCGTCTCTACGATATAGTAGATACTGCTCAGGGCATTATAGATAAAATGCGGACGCATCTGCAGGATCCGGATGTCCAGCTCCTTCCAGGCATTTTCCTCAGCCATGTTGAGAAAGAGATCCTGCTGGTCATTCAGCATAATGATAAACATCACGAGGATGCCGGCGAGGGAACCCACTGCAGTGGTCAAAATGCCATAATAGAACATCTGGATCAGCATGCCGAGAAGCGGCAGGAGCAGATATGACAGAAAAGCAATCCTTCTCCGCTTATTCATAAGGGATCTCCTGCGAATCAGTCCAGAAAGATTTAATGCCATAATGAGTACCGGAGGCACAAGAAGCAGGGGATACAGCGGGCCGCGGGTATACACGGCAGAGTCATCAATGCTGTAAACGCTTCCAGAGAACATCGTTGTCATCAGGAGACCAAAATAAAACATCCATAATAGAGCGACAGTCCAGAACAAGCTGCTCTTTTTCCAGGACTCCTCACAAGTAAAAAGCATGAACACAGTCAGGACCGGCATGAGCATAGACGAGAAGAGAGAGGAGAAAAAGATTCCCCATCGCATCCCGCCGGCATTTCCAACCATTTCAAACTGGTAGCTGAGGATCGTTGTTAAGGAATAGAAGATCATCAACGTGAAAATCGCCAGAAAAAAATAGCGGGTTTTGGTCTTGATCGGGCGGAGAAATATACTCATGATGAGACCCAGAACCGACAGTACCAGTCCCGCAACTCCGATCGACAGATTGATCAGCATGATCCAGTCGTACATTTTCTACGGCAAGCTCCTCGCATAAGTGTATTTCATATGATTACAGCTGCTTTGGCAATATCGCGGCCGACGAATAGGAAGCAGTCAAAATCCTTTCCTGTCTGCTCTGTGTTGATTATATAATCTGTAGTTGAAAGATGAAACTGTTTTTTCGTTACGATTCACGGCCAATCTGCAAGCAGGTTCCGGCTCATCATGCTTGCATGAATGAGACAGGTTCTGATTGCAGATTGGCCGTGAATCGTAACGTTTTTCAGACGCACACGTTCCAGAATGGAACGCTTTTTGGAGCGGGCTGTCTTGACCAACCGGAGCCGCTTCGGAAATAATATAGCCATTGACGAAATGATCTGCTGCGCAGAAGCTTTCGTCTTCCCTATATGCAGTCCTGACTGCTCACTGCGTGGGGAACAATATCATGTGAAACAGGTGGAAAGTGATATGATAAACAGTTTTGCAGACAAGCTGAAGCAGCTTCGCACTGAGAAGGGCCTCTCTCAGCAGCAGCTGGCAAAAATGATTTATGTGGACCGGTCAAGCATCGCCCGTTGGGAGAATGGATGGCGCGTGCCGGATGTCGTTGTCATCTCCAGGATTGCTGAATGTCTGGGCGTCTCGCCTTCCGAACTGCTGCCGGACAAAGAGACAGCTGCCCACACCGTATCCATAATCATCGTCGACGATGAGAAGCCCATTCTGAACGGAGAGCTCCGCACCATGTCAGAAGTAATGCCCGATGCAGAGATCACGGGATTTACAAAGCCCCTCGAAGCCTTGCAGTACGCCAGAGAGAACCACATTGACATTGCATTTCTTGATATTGAACTGGGGAAATCAAACGGATTTGAGCTGTGCGGCAAGCTGCTCGACATCAACCCCAAGACAAATGTGGTTTTCCTGACAGCCTGGCCGGATTATTCCCTCAAAGCGTGGAGTACAAAAGCCTGCGGATTCCTGTTGAAGCCACTGAGCCGGGAGGACGTCGCTCTGCAGCTGCAGAAGCTGAAGCATCCGATCGCAAGCTTAAGTGACAAAAAATGATCTGCTATGCAGTAAATCTTCGCAATTGCCTTTGGCAATTACGCAGATCAACTGGTATAATACCAATATGCTGGAAGGAGCTGAGAAGATGAACGATCCAATCACAGTAAAAGCCATATATAAGGGCGTAAAAAACTACGGCTCAGAAGACGTCACCATGGACAACGTGGAATGCTTCCAATATCGTTTCCTCATCGAGGGAGAGGAGACTCTTCTAAGGATTGATCCCGGAGAAAGGAATGCGGACGGAAGCTATGAGTACCCGATCCAGAACTGCCTGAAGGAACAGCGTCTCTTCGAGATCACAATAAAGAATGACACTGTCGTCTCCGCCAGCGAGCTGCCGGCAGAGGAAGAATTTGACTTCCAGGCGGCAGTGAGCGGGACGCCCGGTGAGAGAAGTCTGGGCAATTTCCTAAAGACTGCGATGGAGCCTGTGGGAACGACACTCTATATCTATGGCGGAGGATGGAATTGGCAGGATCTGGGCGCTTCCAATCAGGCGAGGACTCTCAAAGTCTCTCCCGAATGGGTGAAATTCTTCCGCCGGCAGGATGAGAATTTCACATACAAATCTAAGGACGGGGATGAGAGCAAAGCGAATCCTGCTGCGAGCTATTATCCCTATGGCGGGTACAATGAGTACAATTATCTGGGACTGGATTGCTCAGGATACCTGGGCTGGGCCATTTATAATACTCTCGAGACACAAAGCGGAAAGAAGGGATATGTGATCAGAGCCACAAGGATGGCAAAAACGCTCTCAGAGATGGGACTCGGGGACTGGACTCAGGAGCTTGCAGCTTCGTCAGGCGGCAGCGGCGTTCTTGTGAAGCCGGGGGACATCGTGAGCATCAGCGGCCATGTGTGGCTCAGCCTCGGAACCTGCAGTGACGGCAGCGTCGTGATACTGCACAGCACCCCCGCATTCAGCAGAACAGGGCAGCCCGGAGGCGGTGTTGAACTGAGCGCCATCGGTCTGTCCATGGATTGTGAAGCATACCGGCTTGCTGATCGGTATATGGCAGAGTATTATCCGGAATGGTATCGAAGATATCTCGTCAAATTGGCGGATCCGGAATTATATTTCTCATGCAGCGGCGATTCTGTCGGGAGATTCACCTGGCATATTGGCGCCGACGGCCTGAGCGATCCGGAGCACATCAGCGATATGAAGCCCGCGCAGGTGCTCGCATTTCTGGTGGGTCAGGGGGACGGTTCTAAGTGACCCACTCTTGTGTCAGCAAAGAGGTTTCCATAAGCGTGGGTCACTGGAACCGTCCCTCTGACCCACTTTTCCACGCTCATACTCCCTTTATTCTTCTCTTATCCTCATACATGGCTTTATCTGCGCGCTTAAACACCAGATCGACGGTCGAATCGACTGAGGACAGTTCCGCCAGTCCCACTGCGGCAGAATACCTCATCCACGGCACCTCCGCCTCATTCTTCATCGAGCTTTCATAGCTCTTTCTCAATGCTTCAATATGCACATGCCTCTGATCATAATCCACTCCCTGCAATATGACGACAAATTCATCGCCGCCAATGCGATACACAGGAGAATGCTTAAAAGTATCACAGATCAGGCGACAGCAACCGGTAATATAGGCGTCTCCCATTTTGTGCCCGTATTTGTCGTTAATTTGCTTAAGGCCATTCATATCAACCATTATGATGCCGAGATCTTTCAGCCCTTCTTCTATTTCCTTATTAATCTCTGAGACCTTGTTGACATAAGCTGTCTTGCTCCCTACCCCGGTCAGCGAGTCGCGGTATGCTTCTTTGCTGATCTGGCCGATCTTCTCGTCACGCGTCTTAATGTCCTCTTCCGCCCTCTCCTTGTCTTTCTGCAGCTCATCCAGATCGTTCAGATAGTCGATAATATTGATCTGCATGGACCGGATGCCCTGATACAGCTCCTCGATCTCATCACGGCTCCGGATATTCAAGTCGGCCACTCCGGCCTCCTCATAGCTGACATTCTTATGCGGCGCAAACTTCTTCATCTCCGCCGTGAGCGAGTCCAAAGGTTTAATCACGATGCGGTTGATGAACAAAACCGCTCCGATAAGAACCACGATCGTCAGTACGATCGCCGTCACGATCTGATACATAAGAGCTCTGTGCCTTTCGGCCATGACGTCATTCATCCCGAAATCACAGCCGATCTGACAGATCGTCTCCCCTTTTGAATTGAAGACCGGCGCGTACGCGGAGCACAGCCATCCCCAGTCTCCCGTGGAGATCGTCGGCTCTACCCGCTTCGTAAGATCCAGTCCCAGCAGCTCCGGCTCCCGTTCCTCATAATACCCTGTCTCATAGATCGGGTTCTCATCATCGTCCAGCAGGTACATATCGTGGTCGGCGTTCTGATCTCCGCACACAACAATGTAGAGGTATTTAATCGCCTCCATGTTGTTGAGATAGCGGACCAGCTGCTCCCGGGTTGCCGTATAGCCTTCCCACAAGCCATGCTCCTCGAGATAAGCCTGAATCAGACTCTCGTCATCCTTCTCCTCCGCTTCATCCCTGAGCTTCTGGTACTCGGGCGATTCCGCAGCTTCCCTGAGCTTCTGAAGATAATTTCCGTCGACTAAGGAAGAGAAATTGACAGCAGAATCAAAGGCCACCTGCTTATAGTATCTGTCAATTTGATTTGCATTGATCCGGTAAGCCAGCACCGCCGTCCCGACGGCTGCCGCAAGAACAGTAATGATGATAAAAATATAAAGCTTGACTCCAATGGAAAATCTTGTCTTCATCTGAATGTCTCTCTTTCTTCAGTCTCTTTGTCGGCATTGAGCTTTATTGTGCTGTCCGTCTGTTCTGTTCCCTGATGAATTGAATGAACCCGTCCGCAGGCAGAGGTCTGGAAAAATAGAACCCCTGGATATAGTCACAGTTCATCTGTTTCAGCTGATC
>CADCQE010000054.1 GCA_902803505.1 uncultured Lachnospiraceae bacterium
GCCCGCGCTCTTGTGAAAATGCCCCGGGTGTTGCTCCTCGACGAACCCCTCTCGAACCTGGACGCCCGTCTCCGCCTGCAGACCCGGGAGGAGATCCGCCGCATCCAGCGGGAGACAGGCATCACCACGGTATTTGTCACTCATGACCAGGAAGAGGCCATGAGCATTTCCGATGGGATCGTAGTGATGGAGGCCGGCGTGATCAACCAGATCGGCAAGCCCCAGGAGGTCTACGACGATCCCGTGAACCTCTTTGTGGCGAAGTTCCTCGGCACTCCCGCTATTAATATCTTTGCCGGGAAGGTCTCCAAGGGACATCTTTTTATCGGGGACGAGGACGTCCTGACAGTGAAGGGAGCTCCGGACGGGGAGGTCTTTGCCGGAATCCGGCCGGAGGGCTTTGTCCTGACGGAAGGTGGGCAGGAGAGCGGCGGCCCGGAGGATTCGCAGCATATCACCGTGGACCTTGTCCGGGTCGAGGTCATGGGCCGCGACACGAGCGTCGTGTCCACGCACCCTGCCCTCGACGGCACCACGATCCGCTCTATCATCAGCGCAGAGAACAAGATCGACCCGAAGGCGAAGACCGTGTGCTTCCGTCTGAAGCCTGCGAAGGTGCTCCTCTTCAACAAGGAGAACGGGGAGCGCATCCGCTTCGAAGTGTGAGGTGCCGACGATGAAACAGAATTCATTCAAAGCATGGCTTTATCTCCTGCCTGCGTTTCTCTTTCTTGGAATCTTCATGGTGTACCCCCTCATAGACGTCCTGGTCTATTCCTTTGAGGAGGGCTACAACTTCGCGTCCCAGACCTTCTTTGGGACGGGCACGTACAACTACCGCTATGTCCTGAGGGATCCCTACTTTCTGCAGGCCGTGAAGAATACATTTATCATTGTCATCATCACGGTTCCGCTCTCCACGGGGATCGCCCTGCTGATCTCCGTGGGCCTCAATTCCATCAAGCCTCTGCGGGATCTCTTCCAGACGATCTATTTCTTGCCATATGTGACCAATACGCTGGCCGTGGGCCTGGTCTTCATGATTCTCTTCCAGAAGACGCCCTACACAGATGGATTTGTCAATCTCATCATTAACTGGTTCGGAGGCAGCAGCATCGACTTTATCGACGGGCCATATTGGGCGAAGATGTTTGTCATGTGCTTCTACACGATCTGGGTGGTCATGCCGTTCAAGATCCTGATCCTCACGAGCGCGCTGGCCTCCGTGAACCCGGTCTATTACAACGCTGCCAAGGTCGACGGAACCTCCCGCTTCCGCATTTTCCGAAAAATCACGCTCCCGATGATCTCCCCGATGATCTTCTATCTGGTCATCACCGGGTTCATCGGCGCATTCAAGGCTTACAGCGATGAGGTGGCTATCTTCGGGACGGACCTCAATGCCGCCGGCATGAATACGATCGTGGGATACGTCTACGACATGCTCTACGGCGACAGCGGCGGCTACCCCTCTTATGCGGCGGCTGCGGCACTCATTCTCTTCGCCATCGTGCTGACCATCACCTGCGTCAACCTGCTGGTGAGCCGCAAGAACACGCACTACGCGTAGGAAGGAGCGGTCATGGAACAATCTTTTGATCGAATTGAGAAAAATGCCAGAATCCGGGAACGCGTCCGCAAGATCATCACTTACGCGCTGCTTGTGCTGTGGGGTATCCTTGTACTCTTCCCCTTCTATTGGATGATCCTCACCTCGGTGAAGAGCTACAGCGCCTACAATGCGGAGTACGTGCCGAAGCTCTATACGCTCTCGCCCACGATCCAGAATTATATCGATGCCTTCACAGCGGTTCCGCTGGGGCGGTATTTTCTGAACACCGTGATCTTCACTGTGGTCACCACCGGGCTTATGATGCTTGTCATCATCCCGGCAGCATTTGCATTTTCAAGAATGCAGTTCAAGGGAAAGAACCTGGTGTTCACGCTGTTCCTGTCCCTCATGATGATCCCGAACGAGCTGGTGATCATCACCAATTTCGTGACCATCACGGACTGGGGCATGCGGAATTCCTATCTCGGCCTGATTCTTCCGTCGGTGACCTCAGTCTTCTATATTTATCTGCTCAAGGAGAATTTTGAGCAGATTCCC
>CADCQE010000055.1 GCA_902803505.1 uncultured Lachnospiraceae bacterium
ACGGTTCTTTTTGCGACATTTTGAGAAAAATGTCGCAAAAAGAACCGTCCCTACTGCATCATTTTTTGCCGCAAAAAGAACCGTCCCCGCCGACCCTCTCAGTCTTTCGCTTTACGAGATCGACTTTCGGTGTTAGAATCGAAATAAATCTCCTCAGGATGAAGAAATCAAAATATAGGGAGGAAAGAGGACATGATGAAAGAATCTCCTTCAGCTTGTATCAAATTAAAAGAGGGCACTCATTTCGCCAAATGTGTCCTGATGCCGGGCGACCCGCTGAGAGCCAGGCACATTGCGGAGACCTTCCTGGAGAATCCGGTTCTGGTCAATGATGTGCGCAACATGCTCGCTTACACCGGTACCTATGAAGGAAAGGAAGTGTCGGTCATGGGATCGGGGATGGGCATTCCTTCCATCGTGTTATACGCGACGGAGCTCTTCCGCTTCTTCGGAGTGGAAGCGATCATCCGCTGCGGAAGTGCGGGCGCGCTCCGTGACGACGTTCATGTCCGCGACGTAGTGCTGGCACTGGGCGCTTCCTCTAACACCGGATACCAGGAGGCCGTAGACCTCCCCGGCTTTGCCGCTCCGACCGCGGATTACGGACTGCTGAAGACAGCCGCTGCCGCTGCGGAGGAGATGGGTGTCAGAGTGGACGTGGGAAATGTTTACACATCGGATTTCTTCTACTACCCAAATGAGTCTGCAAATATCAATGAGAAGGCAAGGGCCACAGGCCATCTGGCGGTAGAGATGGAGACAGCGGGGCTCTATCTGCTCGCTGCGTCCCAGGGCAAAAAGGCACTGTCTGTCCTGACCATCTCGGACCATATCTTTACCGGTGAAGCGCTCACTGCTGAGGAGCGCCAGGACAGCTTCCATGAGATGATGGAGATCGCACTTAAGACAGCAGCCAGAACAGACTTCTAAAGATTTTCTTAAAGCTATGGGCAGCCGCTTGTCACATGGCTCGAAAAGGCTTATAGTCTTTTCATGCCCGCGGACGCAAAGGAGTGAGTTAAGATGAATGGTTTCTTTGATCGTATGCGTGCCGGTATGCAGCGTTTTCTTTCAGGAAGATACGGGAGAGATCAATTCTCGACAGCTCTGCTGATTGTCGCAGTTGTGCTGTTTATTCTGTCTATCACGACAAGATTAATGATCTTCTGGATTCTTTCCTGTGCATGCCTTGTTTATATCTATTTTCGGATATTTTCCAGAGACTATGCGAAGCGGTCTGCGGAGAATAACTGGTACCTGGCGAAGACGGCGAGCTTCCGCAAGATGCTTCGTGTCCAGAAAAAGCGCTTCGATGGAAGAAAGGATTACCGCTTCTTCAAGTGCCCCGGCTGTGGACAGGAGGTCCGTGTCCCGAAAGGCAAGGGCCACATCCGGATTACATGTCCGAAGTGCTCGGTTCAGTTTGACCGGACCGTCTGAATGAGAAAGGATTGAGGTGTTTTGACTCTTGTTCGGCTATGTGACTGTCAATGAGGATGAACTGAAGATCAGGGACTATAAGAGATACCGCAGTTTCTACTGCGGTCTTTGCCGTTCCCTGCAGCGGCGCTTCAGCATTCTGGGACAAGCGATCCTTCCTTATGACATGGTCTTTGTCGACATTCTCCTGAACGGGCTCTATGAGGAACCTCTGCTGGAGGAGGACCGCTTCTGCGTCGTTCATCCTGCGAAAAAACAGCACATGATGACGAACGCAATCACGGATTACGCGGCAGACATGGGGATCCTTCTTGTCTATTACAAAGCATTGGATGATGCGATGGATGAGTCGTCCCGCCGAAGAGTCTCCCCGAAGGCGAGTCTCTTCAAAAAGCCGGCTGCCCGCGTGAAGGCGGCCTGGCCCAGGCAGGCGGAAGCCGTGGAGAAATATGTGCTTTCCCTGCGTGAATGCGAGTCCGCCGGAACGGATGACCTGGACCGGGTCGCCGGATTGACGGGGACGGCTATGGGAGAGCTCTTTGTCATGAGAGAGGATATGTGGTCGGATTTCCTCCGCCGCATGGCCTTCTTCCTGGGAAAATTTGTGTATCTTATGGATGCCTATGAGGATCTGGAGAAGGACTTAAAGAAGGGAAATTACAATCCCTGGAAGCCTTACAGAAGCAGAAAAGATTACGATGCATTTGCAGAGAACACCCTGACAATGATGATGGCGGAATGCGCGAAGGAATTCGAAAAGCTGCCGATTGTTCAGGATATTGACATTCTCCGGAATATTATCTATTCCGGAGTGTGGAATAAATACCGCGAGCTGCGGGCCAGACAGGAACGCAGTGCGGGAGAGGTTTAAGACATGATCATCGACCCCTATCAGGTGCTCGGAGTCAGCGAGAATGTATCCGATGCAGAGCTGAAAAAAGTATACAGGGATCTGAGTAAGAAGTGGCACCCCGATGCCAATCCAGACAACCCTGAGCAGGCGGAGGCCCGCTTTAAGGAGATCCAGGAGGCTTACACCCAGATCGTGGATGCGAGGGCCCGCGGCACGAGTGCCTACGGCAGGGCCCAGCAGAGCAGCGGAGCCGGCTCGTCCTACGGCACATACTCGGATTATAACGGTTTCGGCGGATTTGAAGACTTCTTCCGCCAGTGGTCCCAGTACTCCAATGAGAGGAGGCAGCAGGAGGAGTCGAATGAGATGACCGCTGCCCGGAACTACATCAATGCGGGCTACTACCGGGAGGCAATGAACGCCCTGAACCAGGTGGCGGAGGCATCCCGCTCAGCGAGGTGGTATTATTACGCAGCCCTCGCAAGTCAGGGCCTTGGGAACAATATCGATGCCATGAACTTTGCGCGCCGTGCCACGGATCTGGAGCCGGGCAATACGGAATATGCAAATCTCCTCAACCGCCTGCAGAACGGCGGAACCTGGTACACCCAGAAGGGAGAGGGGTACGGCGGGTTCTCCCCCGCCACCAATCCCACTACCTGGTGCCTGTCCCTGTGCGCACTGAACCTGTTCTGCAATTGCTGTGGAAGAGGAATGTACTTCTGACCAGAAGCGCAGGAACTATAGCAGGAACTTTTCAATGATTTCGGCGACGCCGCTGTGATTGCAGTCACGGACCGTGATGTAATCCGCGGCGTCTTTGCATCCCGGAGTGGCATTCGCCACGGCGCAGCCGATCCGGGCGGCCTCAAGCATCGGGATGTCATTCTCGGAATCCCCGGCGGCCACAGAGTACTCGATGGGGATGCCGAGATGACGGCAGAGCCATCTGACCGCGGAGCCTTTTGTGAAGCCTGCCTTTACGCACTCGAGCATCACGTCGCTGGAGAAGAAGAGGGCAGCCTCGCCCTCAAGGAGCGGAGCGACCTCCATGCGGAAGCGCTCCAGACGGCTTTTGTCATGGAGGTCGATCAGCAGCACTTTGATCGGCTCCCGGGACAGCCCGTCGGGAAGCTCCGGCACCACCCGGAACGAAATCCCTGATTTTTTTACATAGTAGCCGGACTCCTCGCACTCTCTCCGGATGAGGAGCGTGTTGTCTTCATATGTCTGGGCGTAGAGGCCGTGCTCGTCTGCTTTCTCGAAGAGCAGGCGGACGGCAGACATGGGCATCGTCTGTTCAAGCAAAGTGCGCTTCCGCCCGCATTCGTAGATCAGGGAGCCGTTGTAGCTGATAAGATAGCAGCCTTCGCCGGTCAGAGAGAGCCTTCGGGCGATCGGAAGGACGCAGCTTAATGGCCTGCCGCTGCAGATCACAATCCGGTGTCCGGCCTTTGCTGCGCGGCTCAAGGCGGAGACATTTTCTTCCGGGATCGTTCCGTCCTCGGCAAGGAGCGTATTGTCAATATCCAGAAACAGAATCTTGGAGTCAGACATGGAGATCCTCCTGTTGATGGCTTGCATTTGCGGTGAGAAATGGTTCGTAACGACTCCAGTATGGCACAGAATGCCCCTGCTGTGAAGAAGAACACTTTGATATAAGTGTAGCCCTTATGAAAATTTGGAATTTACCTTTTCTCATAAATGGGGGTATACTTCTGCCATTGGAGTTTTTTGGGGCTTCATTTTGTAAAATGCACAAACGGAGGAAGTAAGCATGGCAAATAAACTCGTACACGCAGCACAGCGCAAGGCCTTTGAGATAGTATTGGACACTGTTGGAAAAAAGGCCGTACAGAACCGCAGTGAGGGCTACGTGGGCGTGATCGATTCGATTGAGAAGCTGATTGGGAACACATGGACGGACAGCGCCTATGCAGATCTGCGCTCAGCTTTCAGCAAAGACGGCAAGTGGACGCGCTTCTTCAACAATCTCTTGGATCACGCCGATGTGGAATATATCCGCGGCCTTTTCCTGTCCATCGGTTTTGAGGCGGCATTCACGGGAGTGAAGGAGACGAAGAAGTCCGCTGCCAAGTACGGGGTCAGCATTCCCTGGATCATTCTCTTCGATCCTACATCTGCGTGCAACCTGCACTGCAAGGGCTGCTGGGCTTCTGAATACAGCCGCACATTGAATCTGACCTATGAGCAGATGGACAAGCTGGTCACTGAGGGCAAGGAGCTCGGCATCCGCGCCTACATCATGACAGGCGGTGAGCCGATGGTGCGCAAGAAGGACATCATCCGTCTCGCTGAGAAGCACAGTGACTGCGGGTTCATGCTCTTCACAAATGGAACGCTGGTGGATCAGGAATTCTGTGACGGCATGCGCCGCTGCAAGAATATCCTTCTTGCTATGAGCATCGAAGGTCTGGAGAAGGCCACGGATGACCGCAGAGGCGAAGGTGTCTTCCAGAGAGTCATGGACGCCATGGAGCTGCTGAGAAAGAACGGCCTCGTATACGGCACATCCATTTGCTACACAAGAGAGAACTACAAAGCCGTTAGCTCGGATGAGTTCTACGACTTCCTGATCAGCAAGGGCGTGACCTTCACCTGGTATTTCCATTATATGCCGGTAGGCATGGATGCGGCCGTGGAGCTCATCCCGACACCGGAGCAGAGAGAATACATGTATCACCGCATCCGCGAGGTGCGCAACTGGGAGGGCGGCAAGCCGATCTTCTGCATGGATTTCCAGAACGACGGCGAATACGTCGACGGCTGTATCGCGGGCGGAAAGGATTACTGCCACATTAACCCCAACGGCGACGTGGAGCCTTGTGTCTTCGTTCACTATTCCGGAGCGAATATCAAGGAGAAGAGCCTCCTGGAGTGCCTGCAGCAGCCGCTGTTCCGCGCGTATCAGGAGCGTCAGCCATTCAATTCGAATAAGCTGCAGCCTTGCCCGATGCTTGAGAACCCTGAGAAGCTGCGTGAGATCATTCAGGCTTCAGGGGCGAAGAGCACGGATATGGTGGAGCCGGAAACCGTGGAGCATCTCTGCGGAAAGTGTGACCAGTACGCCAAGGAGTGGGCTCCTTATGCCAAGAAGCTCTGGGAGGAATCCCATCCGGATGCGGCAAAGGCCTGAGCGGTACCCTGCGCAGGAGAATTGGAAATAGAGTGATCAACAGAGGTGTGTGGAGCTGCTCCTGCACCTCTTTTTTGCGGATTGCAGTGTATTTCAGTAATTCCTCCGGCAATTACTGAGGTTCACTGGTATAAGCCGCACGGATTGCAGAGTTGACGGTTTGGCACCACAGGGATAAAATAACACTTGATTCTCACGAGGAGAACGTCCCTAAAGGGCGTTCGACAGGCTTTCACGCGGTGCACTGGCATGCGTAGAAATGGAGATTAGCATGATGAGAAAGATGAAAATGATTGGAATTGCTGCTGCGGCAGGGGTGATGCTTCTGCTCTCGGGCTGCAGCGGCCAGTCCGTAACCTATGATCCAAATGCTTCCCAGAATGCAGCGGTGTCCAGTCAGGCCGCTGCGGCGGTACCTGCTGCCACGTCTGCCCCGGCAGCCCCGACTGCAGCGCTTACCCCGACCTCGACTCCGACATTGACCCCGGCGGTGACAGTGACGGCGACTCCCACGGCGACTGCGAAGCCTACGCCCACGATGGCGCCGACCATCACCCCGATTGAGATTACGCCGACTGTGAATCCGGATGCCGGCCTGAAGGTGATCGGGGAAAAGGCAGAGGGCAGCAGCATTTTCAAAGCGAGAATAAAGAATGCGACGAACTTCTCGATTGTATGGTTCTCAGTGAAAGACAATTTTACGGACTATTATCCCGCAAATGAGCTGGAGGAGGATGACTCCATCTCAAACAATGAGACCCGTGTCCTCTATTATGACGCGTCCCACGCACTGGAGAAATCCGCGGAGAAGGAGGAGAAGGCGGAATACCTGCTTCGCTTTGCGCTTAAGACACCTGAGGAAATGAAGAATAAGGACGAAGAGGGGCATTATTACATCATTCACAGTATCCCGTTTTCCGATCTGGACGAGATGGAGATCTGCTTCAATGACAGTACAGCGGTGCC
>CADCQE010000056.1 GCA_902803505.1 uncultured Lachnospiraceae bacterium
AACAAATAGTCTCCGCTCTAATAAGGCCTGGAATCCCTCATGATTCCAGGTCGGTTTTTTCTTGTGTTAACCAAATACATAGTGTTACAATACGGTTGCTTCAGCATCCACCCAAAGGTATACTTATTCAGGACAATACCAGCCTTTCAAGATACGTATTAAGCGTTCCGGCAAAGCACAAAGGCAGTCAGCATCAGGAGGAGATCAGATGAGTGAACTTGTTTCTCTTGCCAAAGCATACGATAAGTATTTCAAAATCGGCGCGGCCGTCTGCCCCATGTGCATCCAAAAGCATCATGACCTGATCCTCCGGCATTTTTCCAGTATTACCCCGGAAAATGAAATGAAGTATGAAAGCATAGAACCGGAAGAGGGAGTGTTCACTTTTGAAAAGGCGGACATCATTGCCGCCCTAGCAAAAGAGATGAGCATCAAGGTCCGCGCTCACGCTCCCGTGTGGCATAACCAGACAGGTGCATGGATGTTCCGTGACGGAGATAAGCCGGCATCTCCGGAACTGATCTATGAGCGCATCGACGCGCACAGCAAGGCGATCTGCGAGCATTTCAATCCCATCGTATATGCCTGGGATGTAGTCAATGAGGCTACGACCGATCCGGAGAAGACCGGGGATACAAATCCCATTTACCGGAACAGCGAATACTATAAGATCTGCCGGGAAGGTTTCATTGAGGCGGCTTTCCGCTCCATGGACAAGTATTCCCCCAACGCGCAACTGTTCTACAATGACTACGATGAGTGGATGCCCAATAAGCGTGAGCGCATCGTCACACTGATTCGAAGCCTGCAGGAAAAGGGCAGCCGCATAGACGGCATGGGCATGCAGCAGCATTACTTCTCGGCTCCCGATTACGACGAGCTCAAGCGCTCCATAGAGATCTATGCAGGGCTGGGACTCCGGATCCACATCACGGAACTGGACGTTTCCACGACCGCTACCCTCGGCCCGGGTGCAAAACGCCTGAAGCCCGGTGAACCCGGGTTCAACGAATACATCCGGGAAGCCATGACAGCGACACCTGAAAAGCTCGCGAAGATCAATGAGATCTATGTGAAACTGTTTGAGATATACCGCAGCTATTCAGATGTGATCGACTGCGTCACCACTTGGGGTGTCGCGGACGACATGACATGGCTCGACATGTTCGGATTCAACCGCGGCGCCGATTCCATCAAGCAGCATCCCCTGCTGTTTGATGAGAACGGCCAACCCAAGCCATGCGTATATCAACTCATCGACGCCGTCAGGTAACCATTTGATTTTCCCGTTCATGAAGACGGCAGAAATTTTATTACCCGATATCAGGAGGAGCTTTTATATGATCAAGCAAAGTCTGAACGGTTCATGGATCATGAAAGATGAAGGCACGACGGAATATACGACACAGGTACCGGGCACGGTTCTTAAGACATTGCTGGATCATAAAGTGATTCCGGATCCTTTCGACGCTCTTAATGAGCAGGTTGGAACGGATGCGACAAAGAAGGTCTGGATCTTTGAAAGAACTTTTGATGTTTCAAAAGAGATGCTCTCTCGCGATCATGTGGATGTCATGTTCGAGGGCCTGGATACTCTGGCAAAGATCGAGCTCAACGGTGCATTCATTGCTGATACGGATAACATGCACAGGACCTGGCGGTTTCCTGTGAAGGAACTGCTCCACGAAGGCGAAAACTGCCTGCGGATCACGTTCTCTCCGGCAATGGATTATGTAAAGCAGGCCGGGGAAGCAGACCCAGGGATCCTGTATGACGGCGGCAGTGAATTGCGCGGCACCTGGGCGCTTCGTAAAGCGCATTATATGTTCGGCTGGGACTGGGGTCCCTGTCTTCCGGATGCCGGTATCTGGCGCGACGTGACGCTGGAAGCATATGACACAAGACTCGAGGATGTCCGTATCCGGCAGGAGCATCAGGATGGGAAAGTCACCCTGTTCCTCTCCGCGGTGACCGATGCGGAAGAGCTTTCCGTATCAGTTTCGGACAGCAAGGGCAGGATCGTATCCCAGGCCGAATCCGATGCAGATGAAACCGCTGTTCTTCCAATTCCCTCTCCTGAATTATGGTGGCCGAATGGTCTCGGAGCACAGCCGCTCTACACCGTATGCGTGGCTGCAAAGAACGGTTCTGAAACAATG
>CADCQE010000057.1 GCA_902803505.1 uncultured Lachnospiraceae bacterium
AGGGCCGTGCCCAGTGAGGCACAGGCGTTGTTGAAGCCGGCCTGGTGCATGGTGATGACGTCCATATAGCCCTCGCAGAGGATAAAATATCCCCGCCGGGTGGATTTGGCAAAGTTCAGCGCATAGAGCTGCTTCCGCTTGTTGAAGAGGAGGGTCTCCGGGGAGTTCAGGTATTTCGGCTTCCCCTCGCCCATCACGCGCCCGCCGAAACCGATGACCCTGCCCCGAAGGTCCTGGATCGGGAACATCACGCGGTTCCAGAAGCGGTCCGAGACTCCCCTCTTCTCATCGAAGTGAAAGAGACCGCTCTCCAGGAGCAACTCATCGGGGTAATTCCTGCTCTTCAGGTACTTATACAGGGGGCTCCCGCTCTGCTGCGCATAGCCCAGGCCGAAGCTTCGGATTGTATTATCGCCCAGTCCTCTCTCCCGAAGATAGGAGAGGCCTCTTTCGCCTCCCGGCGACCTCAGCTGGTAGAAATAGAATCCGGCCGCAGTCTTGTAGATCTCGAGCAGTGCCGTCTTCTTCTCCGAAGCCTCTCTCTGCTTCGGGGTCAGGCTCTCCTCCGGAAGCCGGATTCCTGCGCGCTCGGCCAGGATCCGGACGGCCTCGACAAATGTGTAGTTGTGGTATTCCATCATGTAGGTGATCGCATTGCCGCCTGCGTGACAGCCAAAGCAATAGTACAGCTGCTTTGCGGGTGTCACATGGAAGGAGGGGGTCTTCTCGGAGTGAAATGGGCACAGCCCCACGTAGCTTGATCCCGTGCGCCTTAGCCTCACGTCCTGTCCGATCAATTCCACCAGATCGGTTCTCTGAATCACCTCGTCAATGACATCATCCTGAAACTGCATAGATGCCTTCCTAAACTATCTGCTCCATGCCTTCGGAACATAGATTTCCAAAAACTTCGTCTTGGAATACTGATCGGTCATGCCGGAGATATAATCACACACCACGCGTTCTGTCTTCTCCGAGCACCGGGCGATCATTCCGTAGTATTCCTCTGTCATCTCCTCAGGGTGCTTGACATAATACTCATACAGGGCCGTCAGCATCACCACGGCCTTGTGCTCCTCGCTCTTGGCTATGGGGTTCGTATAGAGATTCTCGAATAAGAACGCCCGCAGCTCCCTGAGCCCCTCAGAGATCTCCTCGGACATGCTCACCTCGCTCTGGTCCCTGGAGCTGCGGACGATGTCATGAATGAAGGTATTGAGGCGCTCCCTCGTGGAATACCCTAACAGTTCTCTTAAATGGCGGGGAATATCCTCTTCGAAGAGGACTCCTGCCCGCTCGGCGTCGTCCATGTCGTGGTGAACGTATGCAATCTTGTCACAGAGGCGCACGACCTGGCCCTCCAGTGTCGAAGGGTGGCGATTCGTCCCGTGGTTCAGGATCCCGTCAAGCACTTCGGCCGTGAGATTCAGCCCCTTTCCGTCCTTCTCCAGAACCTGCGCGACCCGCACGCTCTGCTCATAGTGCTTGAAGCCATCGGGGCAGATCCTGTTGAGCGCCCTCTCCCCCGCATGGCCAAAGGGCGTGTGCCCCAGGTCATGTCCCAGCGCAATTGCCTCCACCAGGTCCTCGTTCAGGCGCAGGCATTTCGCCACTGTTCTCGCAGTCTGCGAGACCTCCAGCGTGTGCATCAGGCGCGTCCTGTAGTGGTCGCCCTGGGGCGACAGAAACACCTGGGTCTTATCCTTTAATCTTCGAAAGGACTTGCAGTGCACAATCCTGTCCCGGTCCCGCATGTAGCAGGTGCGGATATCGCACTCCTCTTCCGCACTGCTCCGCCCCTTCGACTCCGCCGCGTGGGCCGCCAGGTGGTACAGCGTCTGAAATTCATTCTGTTCCAGCTCTTCTCTCACGAGCATTGTGCTCACCTACGTCTATTGTCCAAAGCGTAATCAACAGCGTCTATTCATTATTATTCCGGTTTTCCCGGCAAATTCCTTTTTTCTTTTTGAAATGATGCAGTAGGGACGGTTCTTTTTGCGACAAAAAATGATGCAGTGGGGACGG
>CADCQE010000058.1 GCA_902803505.1 uncultured Lachnospiraceae bacterium
GAAGCGCTTCAAATTGACCGCCAAGAAGGACATACAGCATTTTATGGAGACGCAGACTGTTATGGATGCATGGAGAAAAGCTCTCGTCGATTATTTTGAGAAAGGAATCAAGCGCACTTGCGAACCGAAGCTGGGCGTTGAGATCGAGCATTTTCTACTGGAAAAAGCGAGCGGGATTGCCGTGCCTTATTCCGGTGAGAGAGGAGTGCGCAGGATCCTGGGCCGCCTGATGGAATTCTATCCGGAGGCAGCGGTTCTTCCCGATGACGATTTCTTCGGATTCAGTGTCCCGGATTTTAATATTACGCTGGAACCGGCTTCCCAATTGGAGATCAGCATTACAGCGATGGAGTCGGTAAGTGACATCGCGAAAGTATATGAGGCCTTCTCGGCCAATCTGAATGCGCTGCTGTCCGAATACGGCTATGCGTCTTACAATTATGGATGCCAGCCTGTCAGCCGGGTCGCGGATCTGGAGCTGATCCCAAAGCGCCGGTACCACCTGATGAATGCATATTTTCAGCAAGTGGGGACGGGCGGAATGGAAATGATGCGGGGGACTGCTTCCCTCCAGGTCTCCATCGATTATCGCTCTGAAGAGGATTTCCGCAGGAAGCTTCAGGCGGCCCAGTACTATGCGCCGCTATTGAAGCTGCTCTGTGATTATGCCCCGTCCTTTCAGGGGAAGGAACTGCACACCTGTCTGAAGCGCACGGACATCTGGCGGCGGACGGATCCGGCGCGCTGCGGCATCCTGCCGAATGTATTTTCTAAGACCTACGGCTTCTCGGATTACATCGATTTCCTGTGCGCTATGCCGCCGATCTTCTTGAAACAGGGAGACCGGATTCTGCCCACCGGGTTCCGGACCGTGGCGGAACTGTTCGAGGGAAGGGAAATCAGCGAATCGGAGATTCCGCATATTCTCTCCATGGCATTTCCGGATGTGCGGCTGAAACAGTTTCTCGAGATCCGCTTTGCCGACTCGGTTCCGCTTCCGTTCACGCTGGCCTATTTATCCCTTCTCAAAGGCTTGCTCTATTCTTCTGAAGGTCTGGACTTTGCCTCGGAACAGATAGGCAGAGGGGAACTGACGGAGACAAGCGTCAGAGAGGCAGAGGACGCTGTCATGGAGCAGGGATGGACGGCGGCTGTCTACGGACATTCCGCAAAAGATTTCGCCAGAATGCTGCTGGCATTGGCGGGAAGAAATCTCCCGGATCAGGAACAGGAGTATTTGGATGCGTTTGACGCTGTCATTACATATGATGGGATAGGCAATATACCTGTAGAAGTGAGGCAGGCAATCTGTCGGAAGGAGGCAACAGAGGAGGAGACTGAAGCATGAGATTACAAGAACAGGTTTATCAGGCTTATAAAGAGCATATCATCTCCAACATGGAGGAAAACCGCCGCGGTGCTCTGGCAGCAAAGGCCGCCCTGGAGCGATCGCCTCTGTGGTGGAACGGAGTGCTGGACAAGACAATTCAAATCCCGAAGGTGTTTGACACGGAGACCGTGGAGCAGTTCCGGCAGATCGTAAGAACAGGCTGCCGCATCTTTGGGAAGGTCATGCAGGCTTATCGGGACAATGCGGACTATCGCAGACTATTTCCTTTCTCTAAGGAATTGGAAGAATTAATCCTGCTTCCTGTCCCCTATGAGGGAGTATTGCCCATTGCGCGGCTGGATCTCTTTTACCACGAGGATAGCGGTGAATTCCAGTTCTGCGAGATCAATACCGACGGCACAGCGGCCATGCTGCGGGATTACGAGATGCGGAAGGCTTTGATTCATAATCCGGCGCATCAGGCTGTGATCAGACAATTTGCGCTGCGTCCCTTCGAGCTCTTCGATACGTGGGTACAGACCTTCATGAAGCTGTATGACACTTATCCGAAGAAGAAGGAAAACCCCAACGTAGCGCTAGTGGATTTCCTTGAAAATGCCACATTGAGGGAGTTTGAAGAATTCACCCGGCGCTTTCAGGATGCAGGCATCAACTGTGAGATCTGCGATATCCGTTCCCTGCAATACAGGAACGGCGTCCTGTATTCCGGACAGGGAAACCGCATTGATGCGGTCTACCGCCGGGCAGTGACTGCGGACATCATGAGTCATTACGCCGAGGTATCCGATTTCCTGAATGCCGTGCGGGATGATGCAGTTTTTCTCGCAGGGGCGTTCAACACACAGATCATCCATACGAAATGGCTCTTTTACGTGCTGCACCACGCTTTGACAGACGCGATTCTCACGGAAGAGGAGCGGGCCTTTGTGAAGCGGCACGTTCCCCTGACCATGGAATTCTCTCCGGACTACATAACGCTGGAGGAGGCTGCCGCGAAGAAAGACAGCTTCATCTTAAAACCGATGGATGCATATGCCTCCAAAGGGATCTACGCCGCGGGGCGTGAGTATTCTCAGCGTGACTGGGAAGACTTGCTTGGGCAGCTCTACGGAAAAGGGTATGTCTGCCAACAGTATTGCGAGCAGTACCTGACGGAGAATATTGATTTTGCCTGGGGAGACGGCGAATGGCATCCCTACATCAATATGCCTGGTCTATACTCGTATAACGGGGAATTTGCCGGTATACTGATGCGGATGGCCTGCGGGGAGAACATCATCGTAGCCCATGAAAATGAGCGGACCGTTCCGGTATTTTTGGCAGAAGGATGATCTGTGGCCTGTAGCGGGAGGGGCCGTGAATACTAACCCTTTGGGAAGGATCAGAAAAACAGAGAGTAAGTGCGGCATGCGGAGATTGTGCCGGCCTAAAGGCCGGCAGATCACATAAAAATGGAAAGACATTTTCAGAAAGGCGGAGAAGAACATGGAACTGAAAGAAGCTGTCAAGAATCGTTATTCATGCAAGAAATACAGTGACAGGCAGGTAGAAGAGGAGAAGCTGACTGCCATTTTGGAAGCCGGGCGTCTGGCTCCCACAGCCAAAAACCTGCAGGAACAGCATGTATATGTGCTGCAGAGCCCGGAAGCACTGGCGAAGGTGGATGCACTCACGCCCTGCCGCTACGGGGCTCCTACAGTCCTCCTTGTTGCCTTCGATAAGAACAACGTGTTCACATATCCGGGCGGCAAGCGTGATTCCGGTGTGGAAGACGCAAGCATCGTTGCCACTCACATGATTCTGGCTGCTGCCGATGAAGGAGTGGACAGCTGCTGGCTTAATTTTCTTGACCCGGAGAAGACCGCAGAGGCATTCGGGCTTCCGGAAAATGAAGAGGTACTGATGCTGCTTGATCTAGGCTATGCTGCACCTGGAACAGGCCCTCTGCCAAATCATGAGAGCAGAAAGCCCTTATCTGAGACAGTCAGCTATCTGTGACCGGAAATGTAGCAAGGGGGGCGGTTCGCTGGTGACAACGGACCGCCCCCTTGATTCGCCCGCCTGCTCCTGTGAAAGGCTGCAATTATTTGACATTCCGGAACACCCTATTGACCGAAAAGGAGGGGGAGAGGTTACGATAATATACGGATTGTATGGAGGCGAGAACGAGTGAACGAATTGATCAAGATCTTTTATTTCTCTTTTACCAGTGCGGCGCTGCTGTTAAGCGTGCTGGGACTGTGGTTCACCATCGTCATTCCCGGGATTGACCGCTGGAGCAAGCGCTTCTTCCTAAGCTATTTTATCATTTTTATGCTATGCTGCTTATCCGGCCTCTGCGAAGCAGTCTTCCAATTCTATCCGGTCCCGGTCGGGGTACTTTACTTCATACTGCTCCTGGAATCCCTGCTCCTCTCCCTGCCCTTGCCCATGCTGACGGCGTATCTGCTGCACTGCTGCGGAGAGAGCATACGCAGGAGCAAGCTCTTTCGGACCGTGCTTGGCCTGTGGTTCGTGTATTTTGGCATGCTGATCAGTGCCTTCTTCCATTCCGGTTTCGCCTATGCCACTTCGGATATGGCATATCACCGCGGACCTTTTTACTCGCTTCTTTTGCTTCCTTTGATTGCGATTCAGCTGTTCAATCTTGCAGGCGCGGTACTGGGCCGAAAGCGCTTCTCCCATAAGACCTTTCTCAGCTTCCTCTTCGCCATAGTCCCGATGACGGTCGCACTGGTCTTTCAGATCTTCTTTGATGTCTTCCCGCTCATTGATATCAGCGTTGTCTTCTCCACCCTGTCCATGTACAGCTTCATCCTGTCCGATCAGATTGAGCAGGACCAGCGCCGTCAGAGGGAGATCGCGAATCAGAGGGCCAGCATCATGGTGCTGCAGATGCGTCCGCACTTCATTTACAACACCATGACGAGCATTTATTGTCTCTGCGATCAGGACCCCCAGCTGGCCAGGCGCGTCGTCATGGACTTCACTACCTATCTGCGCAAAAACTTTACGGCGATTGCCAGCCCTGCGCTGATTCCTTTTTCTTCGGAATTAGAGCATACCCGTGCCTATCTCGCTGTCGAGCAGGTCCTGTATGAGGACAGCCTGTCCGTCGAGTACGACACGCAGTATACCTGGTTCCGCGTGCCTCCGCTGACCTTGCAGCCCATCGTGGAGAATGCCGTGAAGCATGGCAGAAATCCGTATTCCGGCTTGTTCTCTATCTTCATCCGCACGCGAAAGACGGAATCCGGTAGTGAGATCGTCGTTATGGACAATGGCAGCGGTTTTGACCCTTCCGACGACAGCGAACAGCATCTCACGCTGGACAATATTCGGCAGCGGCTTGAGCTCATGTGCGGCGGGAGCCTGACCATTACGCCGCGTGACGGCGGCGGAACTGTGGTGACGCTGACAATCCCGGACAATACCGTACAATAAGCAGAAAAAGAAAAAGCACTTCTCCGAAGAGAAGTGCTTTTTCTTTTCCGTCGGAATCAGCGGCTGTCATCCGACCGCTCTCCCAGCCGATGTATGAATCGTCTTAACGATCATACCCGAGAATGCTGGCTGCGATCCATCCGTCTACCGGGGAATCGATCTGTGCCCAGTTGCGGCCGTCAGCCTCACGGAATTTACCGGTTGCATTGACGACAGTTCCGTTCTTGAGAGAAGCGATCTGCTCATAGCCCTTTCCTGCGCCATCTCTGACTGCTGCGTTCTGGCTTGTGCCTGTGTCAACGATTCTTTTAACACCACCGACAACCTGGTTTAATGCTTCATCATTAATCTTGTTCAAATCTGACATTGTTTTGTCCTCCTTGTTGTGTGTCATCTTTTTCATTCTAGCTTCTGTCTGTGTCCTTGATGTGAATTCACTGAATGAAATTTTTTGTGCTTGTGCTTTTGCTTTTGTGTTTTTATTTTACGTGATTGATCATAACAAAGCATTTGTCACAGAAGCATCCCGAAAAATCACAGTAGATGCACATGAGCTGCCATGAACTGCGTTTGCATTTATGACAAGGAAGGCATACAATGGGCATAAAGCCTGTTGACCCAAGCAAAGTTATCAAAGAGGAGAAAGAGAATGTCGTACAGCTTTTATGGGTGGGAGACAGCACTGGTTCCGCCAATCACGGATGAATATGCCGGTATCCATAATCCACGGGACCTTTATGATGCGCTGACCCACATCTGGTGTGAGTACACCTGTACCCCGCGCATGCGGGAAAAGTGGAATGAAGATGTGAAAATGCTGGGAGCGTGTTCGATCACGTCTTTCCTTGCCCAGGACATCTTCGGCGGAAAGGTTTATGGCATCCTGCAGTCGGGAGGGAATTATCATTGCTTCAATGTTGTAGGAGACTGTGTGTTCGACCTGACCAGTGAGATGTTCCATGATGCGCTGGATTATTCCGA
>CADCQE010000059.1 GCA_902803505.1 uncultured Lachnospiraceae bacterium
AAGAAGAACCGTCCCCACTGCATCATTCAAGTATTGCTAGCACTCAACTTAAAAGAGTGCTAGTTTTTTCTTGACTTTCCACACTGGGGGAGCTATAGTTACCAATAGAATGCATGAGCACTGCGGGGATGCACACAGCCCCCACAGGAAGCTCATAGAATCTAAGGAGTGAACAGATTATGGCAAAACAGGGAAATCTTTCGATCAACAGCGAGAACATGCTGCCGATCATTAAAAAATGGCTCTATTCGGATCACGACATCTTCGTGCGTGAGCAGGTGGCGAATGCCTGCGACGCGATCACCAAGCTGAAGAAGCTGGAGGGGATCGGGGAGTACAAGCCGAGTGAGGATCATAAGTACGAAGTGCACGTCGTCGTCAATCCGGACGAGAAGACGCTGAAGTTTATTGACAACGGCATTGGCATGACCGAGGACGAGGTCGTGGAGTATATCACACAGATCGCATTCTCCGGAGCGACAACCTTCCTGGAGAAGTTCAAGGACGAGAAGGAAGCGAGCCAGATCATCGGTCACTTCGGCCTGGGCTTCTACTCCGCCTTCATGGTGGCAGATGAGGTGCACATTGACACGCTGTCTTATCAGGAGGGCGCGAAGCCGGTGCACTGGGAGAGCGATGGGCAGTCCACCTATAGCATTGAGGAGGGCAGCCGCAAGGAGATCGGAACGGAGATCACGCTCTTCTTAAATGACAACAGCCTGGAGTTCTGCAATGAATACCGGGTCCGGGAAGTGCTGGAGAAGTACTGCTCCTTCATGCCCACTCCGATCTATCTTGAGGACGAGGGCTCTGCGGCGAAGAAGCGCCGCGAGGAGGACGAGAAGCGCCGCCTGGAAAATCATGAGAAGGCCGTGAAGGAAGCGGCTGAGAAGGGCGAGGAAGCGCCCGCCATGCCGGAGAAGGAGGAGCCGAAGCCGATCAACGACACCAACCCGCTCTGGGCCCGCATGCCCAGCGACTGCAGCGATGAGGACTACAAGGAGTTCTACCGCAAGGTCTTCCGGGATTACAAGGAGCCGCTCTTCTGGATCCACCTGAAGACGGATTATCCCTTCAACCTCAGGGGCATTCTTTATTTCCCGAAGATCAATACGGAGTACGATGCGCTGGAGGCGCAGATCAAGCTCTACAACAACCAGGTCTTCATCGCGGACAATATTAAGGAAGTCATTCCGGAATTCCTGATGACGCTCAAGGGCGTGATCGACTGTCCGGACCTGCCGCTGAATGTCTCCCGCTCCGCGCTGCAGAACGACGGGACGGTGAAGAAGATCGCGGAGTACATCTCCAGAAAGATGGCTGACAAGCTGAGCGGCATGTGCAAGACCGACCGCGAGAATTATGAGAAGAACTGGGAAGACATCGCTCCCTTTATTAAATACGGATGCATCAGGGACACGAAGTTCGCCGACAAGATGATGGACTACATGCTCTTCAAGGATCTCGACGAGAAGTTCCTGACCCTGAAGGAGTACGAGGAGAAGAATGACATCGCTGCGAAGGAGACCGCTGAAGAAGCGGAGACGGAGGAGAGCAGCGGAGCGAGTGCAGTAGATGAGAATGGAAATGCTGTGGAGGCTGAGGTCGTCGACGAAACCGCCGAAGAGATGAAGACCGAGGAGGAAGAGGACAAGGAGCCGGAGAAGGCTACGATCTTCTACGTCACCGACGAGGTGCAGCAGGCCCAGTACATCGGAATGTTCCGGAAGAACGGGAAGGATGCGGTCATCCTCAGGGAGAAGATCGACCAGCCCTTCATCCAGCAGCTGGAGCAGCGCAATGAGCACATTAAGTTCGCGCGCATCGACTCCGAGCTCGCGGACGACTTCAAGACAGAAGAGGAAGTGGCGAAGAAGGATGTGGATTCCCTGACCGCTACCTTCCGCAAGTGCCTCGGCAACGACAAGCTGGACGTCAAGGTGGAGAACATGAAGGATGAGGAAGTGGCTGCGATCGTCACCCTCTCTGAAGAGAACCGCCGGATGCAGGACATGATGAAGATGTACGGCATGGCGGACATGGGCGGCATGGGCGAAGGGGAGACCCTGGTGCTGAACGCCGGTCACCCGCTGGTGAAGTTCGTGCTGGAGCACAAGAAGTCGCAGTCCGTGCCGGTGATCTGCGAGCAGCTGTATGACCTCGCGCGCATTTCCCAGCATCCGCTCAGCCAGGATGAGATGGCGAAGTTCATGAAGCGGTCGAATGAGATTATGATGCTGCTGACAAAATGATGCAGTGGGGAGATGCAGCGGGGACGGTTCTGCAAGAAGAACCGTCCCCGCTGCGTCTCCCCACTGCATCACTGTATAAATTCCCAGAATGTTCGTAGAATATTCTATGTCTTTCCACTTCCCCTCCTGCTATCATGTGAATCGTAAACACTGTTTCTCAAATCAGGAGGTTTGAAAATGAATAAGAAAATCCTTAGTTCCATGGTAGCAGCGGCGATGATCGCATCTTCCCTTACAGTGGCTCCGGTTATGGCTGACGATGCTGCAGCATCTGACCTTGCTGACAAGACCGTCGGTGTCTGCATCTATCAGTTCGCAGACAACTTCATGTCCCTGTATCGCGCTGAACTTGAGAATTACCTGATCGAGCAGGGCTTCTCCAAGGACAACATCCAGATTCAGGACGGTGCCAATGACCAGGCGACACAGACCAACCAGATCGATGCATTCATCGCTGACGGCGTGGATGTCCTCATCATCAATCCGGTTACACCGGGCTCCTGCAACGTCATCACCGACAAGTGCGTAGAAGCAGGTATTCCGCTTGTCTACATCAACCGTGAACCCGATGAGGCTGAAGAAGCCCGCTGGGATGAGAACGACTGGGATGTCACATATGTCGGCGCGGATGCCCGTCAGTCCGGCACAATGCAGGGCGAGATCATCGCTGACCTCGGCCTCGACGCAATCGACTTCAACGGCAACGGCGCTGTCGATTACATCATGATCGAAGGTGACCCGGAGAACGTCGACGCTCAGTACCGCACAGAGTACTCCATCAAGGCTCTGGAAGATGCCGGCTTAGAAGTGAACTGCATCGACGACCAGGTTGGTATGTGGGATCAGACCAAGGGCAACGAGCTGGTTGCGAACTCTCTGGCTCAGTACGGCGATGACATCGAAGTTGTGTTCTGCAACAACGACGCGATGGCTCTCGGCGCTCTTCAGGCAATCCAGTCCGCAGGCCGCACAGTCGGCGAGGACATCTATCTTGTCGGTGTGGACGCTCTGTCCGAGGCTCTTGAGGACATCCTTGCCGGAACAATGACCGGCACAGTCTTCAACGATCATTTCGCACAGGCTCACGGCGCTGCTGATGCTGCGATCAACTACCTGAACGGCGAAGACAATGATCATTACATTGGCTGCGACTATGTGAAGGTCACAGGTGACAACGTCGCTGACATCCAGGCTCTGCTTTGATCCGCCGACCGGATCATAAGGATGCCTCAAGTCGCTGCGGCATCTGACGAATGAAACGGAAGGTGCGGGTGTGTTTCTCCACCCGCACCTCTTGATTTGAGAAAAAGGAGTTACGATTCACGGCCAATCTGTAATGTAACAAAAAGGTGACAGGAAAGCTTACACCAATAATGAGGAGGAGAACATGTCAGAGTATCTGCTGGAACTAAAGGGAGTGTCCAAATCCTTCCCTGGCGTCAGAGCGCTTGACCATGTCAATTTATCCCTCCGTCCGGGCACGGTGCATGCTCTCATGGGCGAGAACGGCGCCGGTAAATCAACACTGATGAAATGCCTCTTCGGCATTTATAAAATGGACGAAGGCGAGATCATTCTGGACGGCCAGAAGGTCGAGGTCACGGATCCGGATGACGCCATGAGCAAGGGCATTGCCATGGTTCACCAGGAGCTGCAGCCGGTCCTCGCCAGAAGCGTCGGCGAGAATATGTATCTCGGACGTTTTCCGGTCAAGCGGTACGGGCCCTTGAAAGTGATCGACCACAAGAAGATGTACGAGGACACGAAGTACTGGCTGGACCAGGTCAAGATGGATTTTGACCCGAAGGCCCTTCTGGGATCGCTGTCCATCGGACAGATGCAGTCCGTGGAGATCGCGAAGGCCGTCTCAAGAAGTGCAAAAGTCGTGATTTTGGACGAGCCCACGTCCTCACTTTCGGAAAATGAAGTGGAGGCGCTCTTCCGCATCATGAACGACCTCAGGGACAAAGGCGTCGCCATGGTCTACATTTCCCATAAAATGGATGAGATCAAGCGCATCGCCGACGATATCACCATCATGCGCGACGGCCAGTACGTCGGCACCTGGAGCGCGGATGAGCTTACGACGGATCAGATCATTGCAAAGATGGTGGGACGCGAGCTGACAAATGTCTACCCTGCCAAGAAGGGGACGATCGGAGAAGTGGTGCTCGAAGTAAACCATCTCAGCTCCATTCACGAGAGATCCTTCCAGGATGTCTCCTTCACCCTCCGCAAGGGCGAGATCCTCGGCTTCGGCGGCCTGGTCGGCGCCCAGAGAACGGAGCTGATGGAGGGCATCTTCGGAATCCGCCACCTGTCCTCCGGGACGATCAAGGTGAAGGGGAAGGAGATCCGGATCAAGAAACCCTCCGACGCGATGAAAGCAGGCATCGGCCTCATCACGGAAGACCGCCGCGGCAATGGCATTATGGGCTGCCTGTCCGTCAAGGACAACGTCGGCGTGGCTGTCTATAATAAATTCCTGAAAGCCGGTTTCATCCTCGATCACCCGGCGATGAACAAGGTTGTGGATGACAGCATCAAGATGCTGCGCATCAAGACGCCGAACATGCAGACGCACATTGAGAACCTGTCCGGAGGCAATCAGCAGAAGGTGATTGTCGCCCGCTGGCTGGCCAACAACCCGGACATCCTCATCATGGATGAGCCGACGCGAGGCATCGACGTCGGAGCCAAGCATGAGATCTACGAGATCATGAATGATCTGGCGGCCCAGGGCAAGGCGATCATCATGATCTCCTCGGAGATGGCCGAATTGCTCGGCATGTCTGACCGGATCTACGTGATGTGCGCCGGTAAGCTGCGGGGAGAGATTACCGACAAGGAACAGATGACGCAGGAAAATGTCATGAATTACGCAACCCAGTTCTGATGGGGGAGGGAGCGAAGCATGAATCAGCAGAAAAAAGCATTGAATTTCATTGCCAATAACGGGGTGATCATCCTCATGGTGGTCCTCGTTATCATCACCGGCATTTTAAAACCGAACTTCTTTAAGCTCGGCAACTGGACCAATATCATCGGCACGATGAGTTACCGGCTGGTCATCGCACTGGGCATCGCGGGCTGTATCATCACAGCGGGCTGCGACCTGTCCGCAGGTCGTATGATCGGTTTCGGCGCCTGCCTCGCAGGTGTATTTCTTCAGAATCCTTCGGGAAAAATGTTCCCGAATCTTCCGAACCTCCCGGTTCCGGTTGCGGCTCTGGTGGCGATGCTGGTCTGCGGCTGCCTGGGCTGCGTCACAGGATTCTTTATCGCCTATCTCCACGTCCCGCCGTTCATCTCGACCATGGCGATGATGGAGATTGTATACGGCGTCAACAGTATTTTCACAGGTTCCAAGAACGTCAACAACTATGTGGACGCCTATCTTGACCTGAACCGCAACACCTTCCTCGGGCTCAACTTCCTGATCTGGGTCGCCTTGGGTATTGCAGCCATCACCTGGTTTATTTTCAATATGACCCGCCATGGAAAGTACATGTACGCCATCGGCGGCAACCCCCAGGCGGCGGAAGTGGCCGGTGTCCCGGTCAAGCAGACACTGGTGCTCATCTATATGAAAGCGGCCATGTTCTACGGCCTCGCGGGCTTCATGATCGGCGCGAGAGCCGGCGGCGTCTCGGTCAACACCGGTCTCGGCTATGAGATGGAAGCTATCGCAGCCTGTACCATCGGCGGCGTCTCCGTATCCGGCGGCCGCGGCAAAGTCAGCTCGGCCTTCATCGGTGTCGCGGTCTTCGAGATCCTGAAGACGGCACTGCAGTTCCTGGGAGTCAATGCGTACGCGCAGTTCATCGCCCTCGGCGTGATCATCTACATCGCGATCTCTCTGGACATCCGCAAGTATGTTGCGAAGAAGTAAGGTTTACGAGACCGCATAATATGCGTATAATAAAGGTCGGCAGGGTACTGCCGACCTTATTTGAACAAGGGGATTTTTATGGAGATTCGAAACGAAGCGGAAGGCGCGCAGCCCTACCAGGTACTCCTTGCGGACGACGAGGAGGAGGTCATCCGCATTATCATCGACAAGATGGACTGGGCGGGGATGGGCTTTCAGATCGCCGGCTACGCAAAGAACGGCGCGGAGGCCCTGGAGCTGGCTGAGGAGCTGCAGGTGGACGTCGTGATGACGGACATCAAGATGCCTTACATGGACGGCCTTACTCTGAGCCGGGAGCTGAAGCAGCGCTACTCCGACATCAAGATCATCATCTTTTCCGGGTTTGACGAGTTCGAATATGCGAAGGAGGCCATCTCCCTGGAGGTGGAGCAATACCTCTTGAAGCCCATCGACCCCGCGGAGCTTGAGGAGGTCTTTCGGAAGCTGAAGGCGTCGCTGGACCGGGAGAGGGATGAGCGCAGGAACCTGGACAGACTCAGGAAATACTATCTCCAGAGCCTGCCCCTCCAGCAGGAGAGCTTCGTCATCGCCCTGATTGAGGGCCGCCTGATGCACGTGGAGCGGCTCAGGCAGCTGCGGGACAGTCTGCAGATGGAGCTGAACGGTCCCTGCTTCGTCGTCGTCATCGTCCACGTCAGCGGCGTGAAGGAGCCGGACGATGTGGATTCCCTGCTCTTTACCGTACAGGTGCGGGGGCTCATTGAGGAACAGCTGAAAGAAAAATACAGGCTCCATCTCGCGAACTATCTTGGCGACCTGACGATCATTGCCCAGCTGGATGCGCCGGAGGCCCTGACGGAGCTCACGGATGACTTCGACCTCCTCTGCAGGCAGGCGAAGCGCCTCTACCAGGTCGGGGTGACGGCGGGGATCGGCACGGTCTGCCCGGAGATCAAGGAGATCCGCCAGTCCTGGCGGGAGGCCCGCAACGCCGTCTCTTACCGGGCTATCTACGGAAATGCCCGGGCCATCAGCATCTCCGAAGTGGAGCCCGGCGTCAGCGCCAAGGAGCCCTGGGAGACGGAGGCCGTCCGGACGATCCTGAAGCACATGCGCATGGGTGAGACCGGGGAGCTTGACCGGGAGCTGGAGCATTGCATCGCCGCCCTGAAGGAGGGGCCCTCGGGCAGCGTGCGCTACCGGATCTTCATCATGGAGCTGGTGGCCGCTCTGACGGATTTCTCCGACTCCCATCAGCTGGATGCGGAGGAGCTCCTTGGGGAGCGCACCCAGATCGACCGGCTGGTCTTCGAGAGCGAGTCTCCTGAGGAGATGGCAAAATGGGTGAAGGAGGTGGCCTCCCGGGCGGATGCCCAGCTGCAGGAGCGGAGGCACCAGACGACGACCTCCTTCGTCGGCCGGGCCCGGGATTATGTGAAGGAGCATTTTGCGGATACCGACGTCACCGTCGAGGCGGTCTGCAGGTATCTCGGCGTCAGCAGCACCCATTTTTCCACGGTCTTTAAGAAAGAGACAGGGAAGACCTTCATCAGTTATCTCACGGATTACCGCATGGAGCGGGCTGTGGAGCTGTTGCTCACCACTGCCGACAGGACCTACCTGATCGCGGAGAAGGTGGGCTATGCGGATTCGAATTATTTCAGTTATGTGTTCAAGAAGCAGTTCGGCATGTCGCCGGCCAAGTTCCGCACTGAGCGTCTCAGCGGGGCATGAGAGGAATCGGGCTTGAAGCATCAGAACAAGAAAACCATGGGCATCCAGGCACTGATCGCGGTCTCCTTCACGGCGACCTCGATCCTGTGCATGACGATTCTCGGCATTCTGATGTACCAGCAGTTTGTCCGCCGCTATGAGCGCATGATGGAGGACTCGTCCTCTCAGGTGCTGGGCCAGACAGTGCTCAATCTCGAGGATTACCTGAGAAATATGCGGCGCGTCTCCGACGCTATGTACTACACGGTCATCAAGGCCACAGACCTCGCAATGGGCAATGTGGAGGAACAGATGGATCTCCTCTACGAGGCCAATAAGGACAAGCTCGTGAGCATCGCCTGCTATTATTCCGGCAGCGGCGTCCTGACCAGCGCCTGCCCGGTCTCGACGGGCAAGAGCGGCGTGGATGTCACCCAGCAGGACTGGTTTAGGGAGGCCCACGAGGAGCCGGAGAATTTTCATTACTCCGCGCCCCATGTGCAGAACCTCTTCGACGACGCCTCCATCCGCTACGACTGGGTGATCTCCCTCAGCCGCGCCGTGGAGATCACAAGAAACGGTGTCTCGAACCAGGGCATCCTGCTCGTGGACATGAACTAC
>CADCQE010000060.1 GCA_902803505.1 uncultured Lachnospiraceae bacterium
CACGGATCTGCCTGGCGGCTTCCCGCCATACATAATGGTCCAGATCCTGGATGAGTCCATTTTCTTCAAAGAGTGGTATAAATACGCCGGGGTTGATCATCCCAAGCTCAGGATGCTGCCAGCGCACCAGGCCTTCCGCGCCGGCAAGATAAGGCTTCTCACCGATGATGTTATACTTCGGCTGGAAAAACACCTTAAACTGTTTTTCCTCGACAGCTTTTGGAAAATCTTCTATAAGCTGCTCGGAATACATCTCAGCCTTGTGAAGTGTATCGTCATAGACTCCAATGTTTCGCGTGAAGCTGTTGCGCACGGAATCGGATGCCATCTTGGCCCGGTCAAAGCGACGCTCCATATCCAGAGATTTGTCAACATCGGAGTACACACCCATACGCAGACGGATGCGGTTGCTGACGTTCTGCTCTCCGGCCAGACCCATAGAAGCGTTGTCCAGGATTGCTTTGTAATCATCACGATGCGGGCAGTAAACCAGGAAAATATCCGCTTCCCTCCGGCAGACGATTCCGCCTTTGTCGTGAACCATCTCATGGACTTTTTCACCCACGCGCCTGAGCACGTCATCAGCATATGCCCGGCCATACCGCTCATTGATGATTCCAAAGCGGTTAATGTCCAGTACAATGGCATCCATAGGCATGTCCGCATGGTGCTGATCGTACTGATCCGCATAGCTGAAGAAGAATTCGCGGTTATAAAGACCGGTCAGTGGATCGCGCTCTGTTAAATGAATGATCCGCCTGTTCTCAAATAATTCAATCGTGCGGCGCACACGTGCCAGGATGACTCCCGGGTCCGGATATGGCTTCTGGATGAAGTCGCTGGCTCCTGCATTTAAGCACTCTATCTCCTGAGACTGATCAGCTGAGGCCACAATCACCGGGATATCCTGGTATTCCTGATTGGCCCTGATCAGCCGAAGCGCCTCAATGCCCGGCATATGCGGCATGATCAGATCCAAAATGACCAATGACAGGATATCCTTGTATTCATCAGTCTTCTTAAGGGCCTCGAGGCCATTTTCTGCAAAAATGACATCATAGTCCTTCTTCAGGATCGCACCAAGTATAGCCCGATTGATTTCCTCATCCTCAACAACAAGGATCAAATGTCTGCTATCGACAGGATCGTTAGTATTCTGCATAGATCATTCTCCATTTGGAATTACATGTCTCTCCCAGATATCGTCAACCCCTCACGAAAGGAGCCTTTGAAAGAACCATTTCTTTTTATATCCATTCCAGCACCGGATCCTTGATTGACATAGTTTTTACTTCTATGAGGCCTTTGTCCGTAATCGCATAATCCGGTATGGGCAAAGTCGTAAAGGACAAAGACATGAAGGGCGATATCATCTCACATCCCTGTTCACGGAGATATTTTTGCATTCCGGCCAACAACACAGCTGCTTCTTCCCCACCCATAGTTGCCAGCAGTCCGCAAATGGGAAGAGGCAGTTCAAAAAGGATTTCTCCCTTTTCTGCGATAACCACACCTCCTCCTGTCTCGGCAATCCGGTTCACGCATAGAGCCATATCCTCCAGGTTCTTCCCTATCACTGTAATGTTATGGTGGTCATGGCCCACAGAAGAGGCTATTGAACTTCGAGTAAAGCCAAATCCGCTGATAAAGGCTTTCCCAATTCCGCCATTCTTCCCATAGCGTTCTACACAGGCAGCATGCATGACATCCGTTTCCTCATTGCAGCAGATTTCTCCGTCGATAACCGGGAGGACTGCCTCCTTCGCTTCTGAATAAAGAGATCTGCCGCTTACCTGCATGACCCGAACACGCGCCTTAGTTGTTTTGGCGGGAGCGATTATTCGAAAATCCTCCGCCGTAACTGGTTTTTGAAGATGAACCGTATTCTCCATAAAAGGAGCATACTTGAAATCATCAAAAGTATAATCCACCTTGCCATTTGATACTACCTCAGTACCATTTGCTATCACGTCCCGCACAGTGCATGCACTCAGGTCCGTCAGGATTACGATATCTGCACACTTCCCCGATGTCAAAGATCCATAGTGATCATCTATTTTCAAGCTTTCCGCCGGATTTATGGTCACCATCTGGATTGCCGTCACGGGGTCGACACCTGCCTCTACCGCCATCCTGACCGTATGATCCAGATGCCCGTACGTGAGAATATGTTCCATGTCGATGTCGTCACTGACAAGGCTGCAGTACCGGGCATCCATACCGTCTTCCGTGATGACCTTGATGCATTCTGCCAAGTCCTGTGAAGCACTTCCCTCACGAATCAAAAGATGCAGACCGTGCCGCAGCTTTTCTCTGGCCTCTTCCCTTGTCACGCACTCATGATCCGAGCGGATTCCAACTGATGCGTATGCGGACAGTTCAGGATCTTACAGACCCGGGCAATGTCCTTCCAGTGTTTTCCCATATTGCCTCGCCAGATTCCACAGCCGCCTCGTCTGCCCGGAACGCTGAAGGATAAAATCCGGCATTAGCTCGGCGAAGCCAACAGCATGATCCTTTGAAATCATTTCCTCCAGCACGTCATCGCTCAGGTGATC
>CADCQE010000061.1 GCA_902803505.1 uncultured Lachnospiraceae bacterium
GTCTACGATGCTGTGAATCTTAATCCAGTCCTCAGTGGTCAGCTCATGCCCGAAGGCGGCCCGGATGTCATCGGGTTCCTCGTAATACTGGAAGGTCAGAGCATCCGCAACGGAAGTCGCCGTTTTAATGGGGCCGGTCAGCTTAGGCTCTTCTCCCAGTTCCAGAATCATCTCTGTTTTGTCGTTGCGCAGGTCGCCGAATTTCCCGGACTGATAGGCCTCACTGTCCTCCATGTCCGTTACATCCATCAGCAGCTCAATGGCATCCAGGAGCTGGGCATGAATTCCTTCCAATCCGGCGACTCCTCCTTTTTCCGCAATCTGCTGTATCGCATCCTGCGCATACTCATTGGAGAGAAAGTGCAGCTTTGGCCAGATTGTCGGATCCATGGTATTTAGTTCCATATGGCGTTCGACCGGCAGATTCGATGCAGGCAGGAGACCCGCCGAGAAATAGCGCGCCGTAGCGATCGTGCGCTGCATTGAATTGGCATATATGCGCACTTCTTCCTCCGTCGGCTGGTAGTTCTCCGGGAACAAGGCCTCACTCTCCAGCCATTTCCGGAAATATTGCCCCATCATAGTCTCCGATACGCCTCCGCGCAGAGAGAGTTCACTGGGATTACTTGTCCATTTGAACCATTCATGCGGTGTAATGTCACCGAGCAGGGAACCGCTTCCGGACAGGGGGGATCGAATATTGTGGCGGCTCAGCACAGTCACGCGGTCCAGCGTATAGCCCTCCCTTTCTGTATCCGCCGCAGCCGGGCTTGCCAGAAAGGCACATACGAGCAGAACGGCCATTACAACCCTCAAGCTTCTGAACATTTTTTTACCTCCTTTTCATCGCAACCTGAATCGTTCTTTATATTTTACCAAAGCAGAAGAAGCTGGTAAAGGGAAAGACTATAAGTGACATTCTGTCCGTCTCTGTTTTATAATCGGTTCATGAAAGAAAAAACCTCGCTTCATCATCGAAAAGGAGTCCGGCAAATGGAGACGGAAAGACGGATATGTAAAGCCTGCCTTCTCCGCGATCTGGCAGAGAAGGATCAAAAAGAGTTGAAGAAATATCTGTCCCGCATCAAAGAGCAGGACAGAGCCGACGAAAGGGAATATGAGCGGCGGCTTCAGATCTGCCGCAAATGTGATCTGCTCAGCGAAGCGACCTGCCTCGCCTGCGGATGCTATGCGGAATTTCGGGCTTACGGGCGCTATGCCCGCTGTCCCAAAAAGAAGTGGTGAGTCTTCCGCGATGGGTCGCAAAGAACCGTCCCTCTGACCCATAAAAACCAGCGGCAAGGCGCACTCTAATGCGCCCTTCCGCTGGTTGTCCTCTCTTTCTTCCAGGGGATTCACCGCTCTTCCTCTTACACCGCAGCATATGCTTACAGCCCGGCCGGGGAGAGCGTTTGGAAAGACCTGTTTTCAGTCCTCATCGTCCTGATTGTCGCTGTCGTCATCCGCCTGATCCTGCTCTTCCAAGGCTGCTCTTTCTTTGGCAGCCTTGTTCTCCATCGCAGTGGAAACCAGATCATAGAACTGCTTCTGACCCTTAATGCAGAAATCCGCGAAGGATTCCGCCTGCTCCATAAGATGATCATTTGCCATTTCCTGGAAATCCTTAAGCTGTTCCATGAAGGCCTTCGGAGTCATGGGCAAAAGCTTTGCGAAAGGCAGAGCAGAAAGATCATCCGGCAAAGAAGCGGCAAAGGTGTCTTCCATCTCAGTAATGTAGTTGAAGAACTGCTTCCACTGTTCCTTGCTGTTTTCCACAGAAGACTGCTGCATGTCAAGATTCTGGGTCCAGAAGCTCTTCAATGTTGAATTGAAGTTCTCCTTCTTTGTGAACTTCTCTTTCGCCTTGTCTCCTCCCTGGCTGCGGGTATTCTGGGAGGGAGCAAAAGGCATGAAGGGCATGGGAGGAATCGGAGGCATGGGAGGCATGGGCAGCGTCCCTCCCTGGAACATCGGCATAATGCCATTGAGATATTTCTTTTTCTTACTCATCTTTTTATCTCCTTTCAACTTCGTTGTAAAATATTTACGAAACGCCAGATCAAGCATTTTGGGCGTCATCGTTCGCATACTGGCAGGAACATTCCCAATATCAAAGCCCGTGAGCTTATCCACCAGTTCCCTTAGTCCCGGGATACGGAAGACTTTGGAAAGTCTGCCCTTCTGAATATCCGGAATGGCCGCAAACACTTCAGACAGGATCGTATACGGATCCCCCTCTAATTCCTCAGGCACTCCTGCGCCCATCGTAGCCAGTTCTCCTTCCGCAGCCTGAATCAGAAGGATGTCCTGGATCTTACCGTCCATCTTTACCGGCTTAACAGAGAAGCGCTGTCCCGACACTGAGCCCGAAGCTAATATCCTGGTGTCCACCTTCCCGCTGGTATTCAAAGGAATGTTGTCCGTCAGCACACATTGGCCGGGCATATTCGTGTCAACCAGGATGTCGTCCTTGATGAACACCTGGATCAGGGCTTTGCGCAGGGTCGTCAAAGCGGCCGGTCCGCTCGCATTCGTCTGCGCGTAGAGTACAGGAATATTATCGTGGAGCGTCTTGTGAAGCTCCGGAACAACACCGCAGGCCACAATGCCGGGCTGGGAAGAGACCGCGTTCTCAACCAGGCCCGCGTCAAA